>JANNCC010000007.1:0-2968 GCA_031386125.1 Chitinophagaceae bacterium | reverse complement strand
TTGCGGAACCCATCACTATAATTTCCGTAATCGGTTTTAAATGCCTGTGCCAGGGTATCGCCTTCGGTTTCAAACATTAGCCCTCTCCCTTCATTGTCGAACAGCAATTGAAAAACTCCGGTGGTGCTATTGTTGGCAGGGATGAACAACATTTTTTCCGGTGGCTTGCCGGGTTTCTCTGCATTGGGGTCTTTCCCTTTCTTTTCGTTGTAGTCCATCATTTCCAATTCAAACTGTTGCTTTAGCAACTTGGCCTGTTCTCTCATATACTTGTGTATAGGTTTTACCAATTGCTTGCAATGAACCAACCTGCCTTTGCCAGCTGATGCCTGGGCTGTAATGAAAATGTACAGATTGGAGTAAATCTTTTTGCCATCATAAATGCCAAAGAGCTTATGAAAACAGGCACTGAGTGTAACGATAGTGCCCAACATTAAAATATCCCGTTCTTCATTGAAGGAGGCAATCTTTACCACCTTTTGCAGAAACTCCGGAAGCTGCGGAAATATGGCATCTGGAAAAGTTGGCAGCCCATCTCCTGTGGCTGACTGTTTATTGATATTTACACCAGCTTGCTTTGCATGAAAGAAAAATGTCTTCAGGGTAATGCCCTGCCCGTTTGCTTTCAGGCAATTGTTGTATTGTGTATCACATTCGTTGGAAGTATAGGCCGGATAAAATTTACTGATGCGATGAAAATAAACTCTTCCGGATTCACCAAGGCCATCTGCTAAAGCAAAGCCAATATCTCTCCAATCGCTGTAAGCGGTTGCAATGTCGATTTGTTTTGATTCGATTTGCTGAATGATGCTTTCTATTTCCGCTATATCAGTATTTGCTTTTATTTCCGGTAGATCTGTATTTATTTTTTGCTGGCCCGGTTGTTCTAACCATTCCAGCGGATTGAATATCTTTTTGTCCATTGTTATAAATATTTAGGATTGATAAATGGCGCTGCATCCTGTGGTAAGAAGCAGGCTCTTGAAACATCTTTGCTAGACAGGTCAACTTCTAACTGGTAAGTATGCCTGATGTAATTGGCAACGGCTTTAAAAAAATCCTGTTGCTTTGCCTTAGTGAGGTCAATGGGAATTACCCATTTTAAACCATCGCCGGAAGGAGAAACAAATAATAATTCTGTTTCAAAATATTCGTCCTCTAAAAGCCGAGCTTTTAATTCCGAAATATTATCAATGTGATCAAAGTCAACTGTGATTAGTCCTGAATGCCTGAGCAATGATTTGTCATTGCGTTTTGAGAATGTACCTGAAAAGGTTACATAATCAAATTGGGCCGCTTTGTATTTTCTTGCTTCCTGTTTGTCGGCAATGTTGCGGAGTGTATTTGTACACTCCGCAAAAGCGTTGCTTTGCAACAAGTGATATACTTGTAACAAATTGATTTCCCTGTGAGGGACCGTGTTTGTAACCGGTGCTTTGAAGTAGCTGAAAAAAGGAATAGAAATTTTTACAGGCAGCGGTTGCGGAGCAACCGGTGCTACGACCGCATTACTATAAAACCCTGATTGTTTTCCGATTCGCAGGTAGAGTTCTTCATTCAACTTTTCGTTTAATTCTAAACCCTGCAAATTGTAATGCAATGCAGCAAAGTCAAAGACATCTCCCTTGCTGATGCTGTTTTCCAAATCATAATGCTCCGCACAATTATTTACTATCTGAATTTTCAATGTTGGTTTGTTGGCATTGAATGGATTCTTAGTGGGTTGGCAGTCCCTTCCCGATAGGGAAAGGACTGTATCACCCGGATAGTATTGGCCCAACACATGGGAATAAATATTGAGCCCATAGTGTGTTTTATTCAAGATGGCTTCTTTACTTATTTCCATTGCCTGTTGGTTTTGATTGTGAGTAATTGGATTCCAACAGGTTTTCTATGTCAGCAACTTTATAATAAAACTTGCCATTGATACGGCTGTAAGGGAGTGTACCATTATCCCGGAGGGTTTGGAGTGTCCGCTTACTGATGTGCATGGTGTGCATCACATCCTGGCCATCAATCCATGTTTCTTTGAAGTTGTCCAACTTCGATTTTTTCAATGCAAATACATAAGCCCTGACTACTTCAAAATCACGGGTTAGCTGCATGAGCAGATTTAAAACTTCAGTCATAGCTTTACCCTCCCTTTTTTAATTAGGAAATCAGTTGCCATCGTTTCTATTTCATCCTGAGAGGTGGTGCGGTTGCGGAGCAACCAAGCTTCCAGCTCAATTCTTTTGAAATAGACTTTTTTGCCATTGGGCTTGTAGTGCGGAATGGCCGCAGTACTTGTTAACTTGTACAAATGCGACTGCGATAATTCTAAATATTCACAGGCTTCATTGAAGTTCAATACCTCTTTGTGTACTAATTTCTGGCTCTCCAGGAGCAGTTCGATGCGTTCAAGACGCTGTAATAACTCATCCATCTTTAAACTATTTAAAGTGTTTTAAAATGGACTACTGGCCAATAGTCAACCTCCGTTTTGAAGGCTGATGTAAAATTGTAAAGAAGGGAGTGGTAGGAAGGTTTTGGTATTTTCAGAAACCTGCAAATGCAGCAGCAATAAGGGCTTTATAAAATACTTGGTATTTTGAATTGGTATAAACTGGTGAAAATACCAGCAAATCAGGAGGGAAGAATCAGGGAAAGCCAGGGCTTAGTATTGATATATTCATCTAAATGCTTTTGGACTTTGAAATTTCTAAACTCCCTGTCAATATTTGCACTGTAGCGATGATTTAAAAATTTCCTTATATGGAGGTCGGTAATTTTTTTCTTACCGGGGAAGTAAAATTTATTGAAGTAATTTTTTTTAAGCAGCACCTGGTATGCCGCTGCAAACTCTGTAACCTGATTATGTTCTTTTTTAAACTTGTACTGATCGTCAATCAAGCCTTGCTCAAACAGTTCCGCTTCTACTCTTGCAAACTTATCGGGGTTGGCTATCATTTGTTCATAAGTAAGGATG
>JANNCC010000001.1:0-14561 GCA_031386125.1 Chitinophagaceae bacterium | reverse complement strand
AAAAGGCCATTGAGGTTTTACGGAAGAAATAAAACATAAAATTATTTTAATATCAATATCAGTGGGTTTGGTTACAGCAAGTGAATGTTGGGTTTAAAGAAATCTTAAAAAAGACTGAAGCGATTACGAATGCTCCACCACCACCTTACTATTGTCATACAAATCATACTTTACAAAAACGGTGCTACCCGGCTGGTATTTAGGTAAGGAGGCTTCTGCTATCACTCCTTTGGCTTTACCGGGAAAAGAGGGATAATTATCTGGCAGCACCTCCAGTTCTAATTCCACATACGGATTGTTGCCGTTTACATTTACACCCAACAGTGTAACTTTTTTGATGATGGCCCTGGCAGGTTTACCCGACGCAAGTATAACTTCATTGTCTTTCTGCATTTGCTCCAGTTCCGCCTTCATTGCTTCCGGGTTGGGATGATTAGGAATGGCAGATACGGATTGATTGCCACCGCTGAAATCAATTACTACATTCATTTCATTCTTCGGATCAATCTTTACCGGCAGTTCCATACCCGGTTGGTATGCTCCTGGGTTTATTCTTGATACCAGCACTCTGCACTGTGTAGTATATTTTTGACCAAAGTTGTTTTTCACTTCCAGTATCAATTTTACCTGTGGGCTATTATTAATAGTAACACCGGTATCTTTTACTTCCAGTATCCTTGCTGTACCGGGCAATCCTGTTTTTTGCAAACGGCTGGCATTGATAAGCGGTTTGAAAAAGAGACGATAGAATAAATAAAACATGCCTCCGAAAAGAACGACCATTCCAATCCCCATATAAATACCCATGGAACCGGCAGTGGCAATTACGGCACCGACTCCTACCACTAATCCGATTACGGCACCAATAAGGGCAATCCAGGTACCTGCATTCATTTTCATCATAGCTGAAAAATTTGCCACTGAAACACAGAAGCACTGAATTTTCCTGCCTGTATCAATACTTCATTACAGTTAATTTGAATTCCCAGTGATTCAGTAGCCAATGTATTTACTCAATTGGTTTATACTCTTTAAATAAATTCAACTTTGTTCCTTCCACCTGCTGGCGGTAAGCCGTCCATTTACCAGTAAAGAAGTCATTGATTTTTTGCAGTGCCTGTGCAATGGCTGATTCGGCATTGCTTACTAATTTTTCTTCCTGTGCGCCGGGTGCCACATTTTTAGAACCGATGTATTGTGCTGCTATCTGATATGCCCTCATCACCGTTGCCCCCGGATCCCGGTTGATACCTTGTTTTTCAGAAACCTTTCCACTGATAAATTCACGGATAGTTTTGAGGCTGTCCTGCATGGCCTTGGTTGTTTTGCGAAGCGAGTCAGTATCTTTTCCTTCCAGGTCTTTTAGTTGTGCTGTTATCTTGGTGCATACCTCCTCACTTTCTGTAAGGCGATCCATTGCTTCGGTTAATTTGTCAGTACTTTTTCGCAAACGGGCATACAGGTTTCTTTGTGCCAACTTTACATCGTTGCGATTACCTAACCTGGGGTCATCATTTATTTTTATATAGGTGGAGTCGGATTCTTTATTTAATGCAATCACTACTTTATAAGTGCCGGGTAATACAATAAAGCTGGCGGGTTCGGGAGCTCCGGGTTTGGGTTTTGGAGAACCGGGTTGGCGAACCCCTTTTTCTTCCATGCCCCAATACTGGCGATTAAAACCACTATCCGTTTTCCATTTCAGGTTGCGGATGTTTTCGTTTTTATCATTGTAAATTTTTACTGTCACACTATCCATTCTTGCTTTCTTCGCAGATGTGTCCGGAAGATTGGTTACAAACCAGGATATGGCTGCACCACGGCTTCTGTTAGGTGCATCCCAAAGCCCCATCGTACTCCACTCATAACCGGGTGCTGCCCGGTATTGAGCTTGGTAAGCATCGGGTGCAGCAAAGACGGTGAGTTTTTTTGCAATACTGCCATTGCTTGCTGCTACTTTTCTTAAAGGACGAATATCATCTAGTACCCAAAGGGCTCTCCCAAATGTTGCGATGGCTAAATCAGCTTCTCTTTCCTGGATGGCTAAATCATAAGTGGAAACAGAAGGGTAACCATTTTTCCATTGCTGAAAAATATTTCCGTTATCAAAACTTATCCAAAGACCTTGTTCTGTTCCTGCAAAAATCAGGTTAGGCTCTGATGGATCTTGCAGTACACACAGGGCATAACCGGTAATTTTTTTCTCATCCACTAATCTTGTCCATGTTTTTCCAAAATCAGTAGTGCGGAAAATATAAGGTTTGAAATCGCCACGGCGATAATCGTTTGCTACAACAAATGCTTCACCTGCATTATGTTTGGATGCTTTTATTTGTGGTATCCATGCACCAAGGGGTAAGCCCGGAATTTTTCCACGGAAGTTGGTCCATGTTTTTCCATCATCTGTTGTCAGTTGCACATTGCCATCATCTGTTCCTACCCATATCACTCCTTTTTGTTTCGTGGATGGTTCTATGGCAAGAATGGTACAATGATTTTCTGCACCGGTAATATCTAAAGTCAATCCACCTGTTGTACTCTGATCAATTTTTGCAGAATCGTTGGTGGTCAGGTCAAGAGAAATAGTTTCCCAACTGGCTCCTTTGTTATTGCTTTTATGTACATGCTGGCTACCGTAGTAAATAGCATTCTTATCAAACGGATCTTGTGCAATGGCTGCATTCCAGTTGAAGCGGTATTCATTTTTTTCATCAGTACCAAGATATGGGGGACGGATATTCCATCGTTCACCAGTTTTGTAATTTAATCTTCCTACAGAACCGCCCTGGCTCATACTATAAACCCACCCTGGTTCATTTGCATCTGGCAAAGCATCAAAACCATCACCACCACCAATATTGCTCCAGTAATAGTTGCGTATGCCACCATTTGTCCAACTGTAAGCAGGACCAAGCCAGCTTCCATTATCCTGCATACCACCCATTACATTATACGGTAATTCGTTGTCAACATTAATATGATAGAACTGGCCGGCGGGTAATTTTTCATCAAACACCCATGTCTTGCCACGGTCTCTTGAAATGCCAATACCCCCATCGTTTCCTTCAATAATTAAATTAGCATCCTCCGGGTGTATCCACCAGGCATGATGGTCGGGGTGTATTCCAAAATAAGGCAGCATAGTGCCAAAAGATTTTCCGCCGTCTTCACTATAGGTAACAGTGGAGTGAATATCGTAAATCCTGTTTTCATTTTTCGGATCCACATATATTTCCTGGTAGTAAAATGGTCGGTCAGTAACTTCTGCAGCATTGCTGTTTACCAGTTGCCATTTAAATCCGCCATCATCACTTTTATAAAATCCATTTTTAGTGGCTTCAATTTTTGCATATACCCTCGATGGCATACTACGGGCAAAGGCAATTCCTATTCTTCCGATTTGCCCATCGGGTAATCCATCTTCTTTGGTTAATTTTTTCCAGTTCTTGCCACCATCAATGGTAATGTACATACCACTGCCGGGGCCCCCGCTTTTCATTTTCCAGGGCAACCGATAATGTTGCCACATAGAGGCAATCAGTTTATTGGGATTGGAAGGATCCATAACCAATTCGGCGCAGCCGGTAGTATCGTTGGTATAAAGAATGCGATTCCATGTTTCACCGCCATCTGTAGTTTTATAAACTCCCCGTTCAGGATGTTGTGCATACGGATTCCCGATAGCAGCAACATATAGAGTATTAGGATTGTCAGGATCAATAATTACCCGATGAATATTTCTTGTTTTTTCCAATCCCATCCGTTTCCATGTTTTACCGGCATCTAAACTTTTATAAATGCCTTCACCGATATTCAGGGAGTTTCTCGGGTTGCCTTCACCAGTGCCTGCCCATACTACCGAGGGGTTGGATTGCTGAATAGTGAGGGAGCCAATATTCAGAATTGGCTGGTCATCAAAAACGGGTTTCCAATCGGCCCCGCCATTTTCTGTTTTCCAGATACCACCGGATGCTGCACCTACATAGATGATTGCAGGATTACTATGCACCGCATCAATGGTAACGATACGGCCACTCATGCCAGATGGGCCTATGTTTCGGGGAGTTAAATTTTTAAACTGGTCTAATGAAATTTTTTGCGCAGCGGCAACCAGGCAAATAACAAAAGAGAGTGTAAGGAAAGCAGGTTTTCTCATGTAAGTAAGTTTTGGAAGTTTAAACTTACAGATAAACCAATTGGCATCAAAAAAAATAGATAGGTGGAAATACCTTGTTATAGCCGGTCTTAGTAAACAGGCAGGCGAAAATTAATTCACAATTATCCGCCCCGTCTTAACAATACCTTTCCCGTTTGAAACGGAAATTAAATAACCTCCTTTTAAACAGTTACTCAAATCAACCGGAATTGTATTGCTACCTTTTACAATGGAGTGATTTATTTTTTTAATAACTGTACCGGTAATGCTGGTTATTACTATTTCAATTTTATCTGCAGTTGCTGTTGAAACAACCAGGGATGTTTTACCAGTAGTAACAGAAGGAACAATGCTCACCAGATCAAACCCACTATTTTTCCCATACAATACAATTGTTTTAGAAGAATAAAACCTGCCATCAATATCCCCCACTTTTATCCGGTAGAAAGATTTATCAAGATTTTGAATATCAATATAGGAGAATGGCTGACGGCATCTTAACTCATCTGCCTGGAATGTATGGATAGTCGTGTAATCAACAGCATTTGCAGACCGTTGTATTTCAAATTTAGCAAACTGGAGGGAGCAGGAAACCGCCCAATCCAATTCATTGCTATTATTATTTTTCCGTTCGCCCTGCAGGTAGCTAATGCGGACCGGCACAGAATCATTGCCAGCAAACTGTGCCTCCAGGCAAACAACATTAGCAAGCAAAATGAGTAGTAAAAATATTTTTTTCATATATGCTGATCTAAATACTTCCGGCTAAATAAGCTTCGTCCATATCGGGAGCTGTGCTACCACCTGCTTTTTCCAGTGTTACCGTAAATGCGGTAGCACCAGCAGGTACGTTTTGCATTTCAATAAAACGGCCCCTTATTTCATCCTTTACTATTCCTACACTTACCTGCGTACCATTTACATTAGCCCAAAGCTGATAATCTTTACTTTCTGATGACTTTGGCAGGTGATGGATCATTACATATATTTTTCCTGTTTTTTTATCCCAAAACATAGTGCAGCGGCATATAGCATGACTTCCAACCCCATACATTGCAACCGGAGTTATAGTTGGGTTTTTCATGATTTCATAATCACCTGCGGGCAGCGAAGAATTATCAGTGCCTTTATTTTGCAATGCCAGCTCCTGTTTTTTTGTTTTGTTATAAAGCAAATAGTTGAACACCGCACTGGTAATCAATAATAAGACAGATGCCGCAGCAGCCACCTTCCACCAGGAAATAGAACGTTTATTTTCTTTATAAACAGGCAGCGAAACAATTGGTGTATTTAGCGAATCAAATGTTTTCAGGATTTTTTCATCAATTTCAACAGAAGGTAATGTTGCCTGTTGCTGCATTTCATTTTCCAACTGTGTTTCATATTCCTGTACAGCAGCATCCAGTTCGGGGTATTGAAGACGGAGGGATTCAAATTCTTTTTCCTCCTCCGGCGAACAAATTCCCAGAACGTATAGTTCAATAATTCCAGATGATATGTATTCTTTAATGTTCATTATACAAATTGTTTCCTGAGTTCAATAACCGCATTGCGAAGCCTTGTTTTCACCGTTCCCAAAGGCAGGTTTAAGGAAGAGGCTATTTCCTCCTGGGTAAAACCATGGTAATAGGAAAGTTCGAGCACATTTTTCAGGTCATCTTTTAACCGGTGAACCTGCTGACGAAGACCAATTTTGTTGATGTCTAACTGTTGCGGTTGTTTTTCCTCCAGATAATTAACGTAATTATTTACATCATCGTTTTTCATCTGCGATTTATAAATTTTAGAACGGGTAGTATTGATGGCCATATTCCGGGCAAGCCTTAGTAACCAGGTAAAGAGCTTTCCTTTAGAAGAATCATATTTATCTATATTCTTCCACACATTAATGAATGTTTCCTGCAGCACATCGCCTGCAATTTCTTTATTGGATATTATTTGTGAGATGGCATTATATAAAGCCCCTTTATAGTTGTTGTATAAATACTTGTAGGCCTGGTCATCATGCTTTTTTAAAGCTATCACTAGTTCGTTTTCTGTGTATGTGGTTTGAGTAGTCAATTTATCAGCATACAAATATTGGTAAAAAAATGCCGGGGAAAGAATATTTTTTTCTTTTTTGAAAACTATCGGCAACGTTTTTATGTAACTACTATGCTGCTATCATTTACATAGCTAAAATTAATTTTGTTTGCCGGCCGGTAATCAATGTAAGTAAAATCACTTCAACCCACGGCGGGATATTCCTCCATGGGAAAAACTAAAACATTAATTACATGAAAACACAACTAAAAACCGCTGTGTGGGCAACTGCTATGTCCCTCTTTTTCTCTGCTTGTCAAAAAGAATCAACTCAATCAACAAAAAATGATGAAACTCTTCCCGATGCTACTTCTTCTGCCCTTAGTAAAGAAGGAAAGGAAAATAAGGTTGGCAACGTATATACGTTAAATAATCAGGTTTCAGGAAATAAAGTAATGGTTTTCAACCGATCTTCTGATGGACTATTGACATTCTCTGCATCCTATGCTACAGGAGGAACTGGTACCGGTGGTGGATTGGGTAACCAGGAAGCCATTGTACTGGCAGATGATGGTGAAATATTATTAGCTGTAAACCCGGGTAGTAATTCAGTTTCTTCTTTTAAAGTAAATGATAATGGACTTAGTCTGAAATCAACAGTAAGCTCCGGTGGTATGCGACCAGTGAGTATTGCCCAGCATGATGAAATAGTATTTGTGTTAAATGGAGGAGGGACAAATAATATTTCTGGTTTCAAATTAAAAGATAATGGCATGCTTCAGGCTATTCCCAATTCTACAAGGCCATTGAGTGCCGCAAGTACAGGCCCTGCCCAGATATCTTTTGTAAATAACGGTAAGGTTTTAGTGGTAACGGAAAAAGGCACCAACAAAATCATTACTTATACCGTAAACAACGATGGTATACCGGGTATGATGCATAGCATTACATCTTCCAGTCCTACGCCGTTTGGTTTTGCTGTAAGAAATGAGAACATCTTTGTTTCAGAGGCAGTGGGTGGTGCGCCGGGTGCCAGTGTACTTTCTTCTTATAAGATAAATCATAATGGCGTTATAACGTTGGCAGATGGTTCAGTAGGTGCCGGGCAAAGTGCTGCTTGCTGGGTAGTAATAACTAATAATGGCAAGTATGCTTACACGACTAATACAGCCAGTAATAATATTTCCACTTTCGGAATTAAAAATGCAACTAATATATCTGTTGAAGAAGCTATTGCAGGAACGACAGAGGCAGGACCTATTGATGCTGCATTAAGCAATAACTCCAAATACTTATTTGTTTTAAATGGGGCTGCTCATAGTATTCAGTCATTTGAAGTTGCAGGAAATGGTACATTAACTGCCTTGCAAACTATAGCAGGATTGCCTGTTGGTGCAACCGGTCTTGTTTCAAAGTAGATTCAGCGGAAAGATAAGGTGGTTATTTAGCTACCTTATCTTTTCTTCTTTCAACAATGCCAGAGTCAACTAAAAAAATAATAGAGACAATCAAGAAACGATCCATGGTTGAAAAATTGTAAAACAGTTTAAGGTCTCTCAATTCCGGGTTCTGGCTTTCGGGCCAGGAATCATTAGTAAAATCGAGATTATGAAACATACATTATTCGTTGCATTAGCGTTCATTTTATTTATTTCCTGTAAAAAAAATACACCGGAAAGTGCACAGGAAGTATTGCCAACCGGAACGGTACTATCTTCAGGTAGCTTTGTAAGCAGTGGTCATACTACAACCGGTACAGTAAAAATTGTTATAGATGGTTCAAATGTAAAACGATTGGTTTTTGAAAATTTCAGAACGGATAACGGGCCTGATTTAAGGGTGTGGTTATCTCCGAACAATAATGGTTCACCCTACCAGGAGGTTGGTCCGCTAAAAGCAGTAAGCGGTAATTTTTCATATGAATTAGGACCAGTAATAAATCATTCAACAAATAACCGTGTATTGATTTGGTGTGAAAATTTCTCAGTATTATTTGGCTATGCTATTTTACAATAGCTGATTTAGCAATTAATTATTTTCAGGCTTTGTTTGGCTGTCAGATAGTTCAATCAGTGTTTTCATTGCTTTCAATCCATCTTCAAAATCTTTTCCTCTTTGTTTGTCTAAACTGTAAAAAAGGTTGAAGATATTCCAGGGCCGAGGGGTAGCCATATTAAATGTCCAGGTAACAGTGGTTGATGCTTTATTGGTTTCATTCAGGGTGAACACTGATTCTGCAGTTCCTTTTTTGGGTTTGGTAAAATGGAGTTTGTGAACTACTCTTTTATTGGGGTCTAAGGCAATAATTTCAATTTTTCCTTCGCCGGAAATTTCCGGGCTTCCTTTCCAGGAAGTGGAAGCACCGATGGCTCCGTCTGTTCCTGTCAATGTATAAATGGCTGCAGAGTCCTGTTGACTCCACACAGAAAATTTATTGAAATTTTCAAGTTTAATTAATTGCCCATAGATATTTTTAGCAGGGGTATTGATTATTATAGAACGTTCTACCTTTTGGCTGGTGGGCTGCATGAAAGATAAGATAGCGGTTGTTGCAATAACTGCTAACAGGAAGAATAGTAATAGTCTGCCTAATTTCATAATCAGAATCCTTTCAATGGTTTTTCTTCCTGTTTATCCGGTTTCAGTGTAGCCCTGATATAGCTATTCAGGTTGATGTATTTTTTGGCAGCATCCTGTATCATTTTGGAAGTAAGTTCGTCCACCTGTTTTTGCCTGTTTAAAATATCAGCTGGTTTATTACCCAGGTAATACGCATCAAACAATACACTCATCCAGAACTGGTTTTGCTTCAGGTCTGTTTCTAATTTTCTTTTCTGCTGTTCTTTTACTTTGGCAATGTCATCATTAGTTACGCCGGAGGAGATTATTTTTTTTAACTCATCAATGGCTGCCTTGCAAAGCGTATCAACATTTTCCGGGGCACAGGGAAATGATATATTGAATGTGGAATAAGAATAAGGTATTTTGTTAATGGCACCAAAAGCAGAAACACCATACACCCCACCCTTTTCTTCCCGCAATTGTTCTACTAATTTTATATCCATCACTTCGCCTAAGCTACGGAGTGCATACCCATCATTGGCATTATAAGGAACCGGGGCAGTAAAAACCAGGTTTACAACACTTTTCGGGTCAGCACCTTTGGTTATTACTTTATCTACTTTACCGGTGGGCGGACGGATGCCCAAATCTTTAAATGTTTCTTTTTGGGCAGTACCCGGAAGGCTGCCAATATATTTTTCCAATAATGGTTTGATGGTTTCTTCTTCAAACGAACCGACAAACAGAAAGGTAAAATCACCGGCATTGGCGAAACGTTCTTTATATATCTGTATGCTACGATCCAGATTAATTTTATCAAAATCTTCCGACTTTGGCAGCCCACCGGCACGGGGATGGTTTTGCGTCATCGTTTTTTGAAACTCCGAGCTGAAATATATCTGCGGATTGGCGGCAAGGTTGGCATACAATTGTTTTTGTCTTGTCTTGAAAGACTCAAAGGCATCTTTGTCTTTTCGGGGGGCAGTAAAATAAAGATGTGTCAGCTGTAATAAAGTTTCTGTTTCTTTTGGAATGGTACTGCCATTTAATCCTTCACTGAATAAAGCAATATTTGGTGAAAGATTGGTGCTTTTTCCTTTGAGCATATTGTTAAGATCAGTAGTGGAAAAACCACCAACACCGCTTTGTGTTACAATGGCAGCTGCATTTAGGGCTGAATGATAGTCTGCATCTTTCACCAACGAGTGGCCACCTTTACTAAAAGCCCGGAATACTATTTCATCATTTTTAAAATTGGTGGCTTTCAATATAACAGTGGCACCATTGGATAATTTTATCGTGGTAGTCTGCAGGTCATCATCTGTTTTGGAACTGATGATTTTTCCCGGTTTCAATTTGCTGGCATCCATGAGTGCCGTAGCCAGTATTCTTTCCTTGTAAGGTTCAATAGTTGCCAGGTCAACGGAGCTTAGCACCGCATTCACTTCCTCTGCCGATGGAATTTTCACATTGGCTTTATCAGGGGCATTTAAAGTGACCACCATATTGTCTTTGGTAATCCATTGCTTCGCCAGTTGGTTCACCTCTTCCAATTTTACTGAAGTAAGGTATTGTTTTACAAAATCATATTCCCACTCAATACCAGGTATCGGTTCATTGATTAAAAAATTATTTACATATTCATTCACATACTTAAACGATTCTTCTTTTTCCCGTTCATTAAAAATGCGGTCGTAAAAACTCTGCATTTGTTTTTTCTGCAAATCAAATTCTGATGGAGTAAATCCGTGTAACAAAACCCGGCGGTTCTCCTCCATCATTGCATACAGCGAACGGGACATGCCCGTATCGCTGGTGTTGGCAAAAAGCTGGTAAGCATCTTTTGTTCTGGCAATACTATTACCATAGTAGGAACCAGCACCGACAAACGGAGGGTTTGATTTCAGCGTCAGCTCCCGGAAACGGCTGTTCAGCATGCCGGTAAAAAGACGGCGATTCATGTAGCGGCAATAATCACCAATGAGTGTTTCGGGCTGGGGTTCTTTTTTAAACAACACTTCTATGGAAGGGAAAGCCGTCTCTTTATCTTTTGCCACTACTGACAATGTTTCAGTATGATCAGGAACATTAAATACTTCTCTTTTACGGGGAGAAGAAGGAGCCGGGATGCTGCCAAATGTTTGTTTTATCTTTTGCTCAATATCATTTACATCAATATCTCCTACTACAATAACGGCTTGTAAGTCGGGACGGTACCAATCAGTATAAAAACGTTTTAGTGCTTCCGGTGAAAAGTGTTCCAGTATTTCTTTGGTACCAATAGGTAACCGTTGTGCATATTTCGATCCCCGGTATTGAACAGGTAATGTTTGCTTCATCATTCTTTCATCAGCCCCGCGGCTTAACCGCCATTCTTCAATCACCACCCCTCTTTCTTTTTCTATTTCTGCCGGGTCAAGTAATGCGTTGTGTGCCCAGTCTTCAAGTATTTGTAGTCCCTTATCCACCAAACCGGGTTTATCTGTTGGTACAGGAAGAATGTAAACTGTTTCTTCAAAACTTGTATAGGCGTTCAGGTCGGCACCAAATTCCACACCGATACTTTGCAGATAACTTACCAGTTCATTTTTGGGAAAACGTTTGGTGCCATTAAAATTCATGTGCTCCATAAAGTGAGCAAGGCCTTGTTGGTCTTCATCTTCCATTACTGAACCGGCGTTTACTACCAAGCGCAGCTCTACTCTTTTTTCGGGTAGCTTATTCTGGCGGATATAATAAGTAAGACCGTTTGATAACCGTCCAATCTTTACTTTGGGATCCACCGGCATTACCTGCGTCACATCTATCTGCGACCAGACCACAGGTATAAAGACTGTTACTGCCAGTAGAAATAAACAGAGTTTTTTAACCATTAGCGTCCCGTTTCTTTTGGGAACGTAAATTTATCTGAATGGCGTTGCTTCAAAAAATAAAAAACCTCCTTTTGGATGAAAGGAGGTTTTTGTGGTACTGGGTTTAGAATACTATTGTCCGGGTTTCTCAGGCCTCTCCGCAAACCCCTCTCCAGAGAAGAGGGGCTTCGAATAGTCATTATTATTCAGGGGTCTGATTTGTATTGTCTTTTTCCTTGCCGGTAAATTTCTTTTCAGCTTCCTTAGCCTTCTCAAAATCAAGCACTACGCCGTTGATGCAGTATCGAAGACCGGTGGGAGGCGGACCATCATCAAACACATGGCCGAGGTGGGCCTTGCAGCGGCCGCATTGTACTTCTGTTCTTTTCATACCATGTGTATTATCAGGCGTATAGATAATGCTGCCTTTGCTGATGGGGTCATAAAAGCTGGGCCAGCCACAGCCGCTTTCAAACTTGGTATCACTTTTAAATAATGCATTGCCACAGGCGGCACAGTAATAGGTACCCGTTTCTTTGAAGCTTTCAAACTTACTTGTATAAGGTCTTTCAGTACCCTTTTGCCGGGCAATATAAAAGACTTCTGAGGGGAGAATCTTTTTCCATTCCTCCTCGGTTATTGCCACTTTGCTGGTGTCGATGGTGGAATAAACGGGGTTCCCTTCCTTTGTCAGGGCAGGGTTCTTTTTGGTGGTATCCATTTTTGCGGAGTTATTGTTTGGAGGATTATTCTGCGAAAAACTGCATTGCTGAAGCAATCCGGTAACTAATAGTGCTGTAATTATTTTGAGCATTGCTATTTAAATTAGATAACGAATTTACGATAACAAGGGTAGTATAGTTTGCCTTAGGTGTGGCAGGCCTGTTTCTTAACATTTTAGCCCTGAGTTTACCGAAGGGTATTTTTGAATTCTTCTAAAACTTAGGGGGGTAGTGGATAATCTAAAAGCTGTACATTATATTTGTCTGCTCACCAAGATTAGTAACTGCGTATGTTCAATTTGATATTATTTGGTCCTCCGGGATGTGGAAAAGGCACACAATCAGATAAGCTGGTTTCGAAATACGGATTGGTTCATCTTTCCACCGGCAACCTGCTGCGCCAGGAAATTAAAGACAAAACCCCGTTAGGGCTTGAAGCTAAAAGCTTTATCGATAAAGGGCAATTAGTACCGGATGAAGTGGTAATAGGTATGGTGGATTCTTATTTTGATCAGCATAAAGATGCCAGAGGTTTTTTATTTGATGGGTTTCCCCGCACCGTAGCCCAGGCAAAAGCCCTGGACAAATTGCTGGAATTGAAGAAAACAGAAATAAGCAAAGTGCTGATTTTAAGTGTGGATGAGGAAGAATTGATTAAGCGGTTAGTCCTTAGGGGAAAAACTTCCGGCCGAAGCGATGATGCAGATGAAAATGTGCAACGTAACCGGCAGGCTGTTTACACAAAGGAGACATTGCCAGTAGCCGAATATTATACTAAACTTAAAAAAGTAAATACTGTCAATGGAATGGGAGATATTCAAGAGATTTTTGAGCGGTTATCTTCTCATATTGATAAAAAAATGAAGTGAACGACTGAAAAATAGTTCGGGTCTCTCATTTCAGGTGAGAGGCTTTTTTATTTGGTAAAAACGAGTTTCGTAAATTGTCCCACTCAAGCATGCCACATGAGTTTAGAAAAAGAAAATTTTCTGCGTACTAAATTAATTTCATACTTACAACGATTAGACCCTGCTACAGCACCAAAGTGGGGCAAAATGAATGTGCAGCAAATGATAGAACATTACGGTGGTGATGCAGTACGCAATGCAAGCGGCCGGTTAAAAATTGATAACATACTTACGCCGCCGGATCACCTTGAGAAGTTGAGAGAGTTTATGATGAGTGATAAACCCTTCAAAGAAAATACAAAGAATCCATTAATGGGAGAGGAGCCGTTGCCCCTTCGCTATAAAACGGTGCAGGCAGCAATCGGTGCCTTGCAACAGGAATTGATTTATTTTTTTGAAGCGTATGAAAAGAATCCGACTCAAATTATCCGGAATCCTTTTTTCGGCGACCTTAATTTTGAGCAAAATGTTCAGCTTTTATATAAACATGCTTTGCATCATTTGCGGCAGTTTGGTGTGGAGCCGTTGACCGCTTAGAGTTTTACTTTTAATAAAGAATCAGCTTTTTGCAAACTGGTAAGGATAGCTTCTTTCATTTTATCCACTTTCAACTTTTCATCCGCCAGGTATTTGATGCGTTTTTCAGCGTTGTCAACCGCAGAATCCTCACTATACTCTGTCATCCACTTATCCATAGCAAAATCTGCGTATTCAAGGTCTTTTATTACAGCGTTCAATTGAGTTACATACGGGGCAACGGCTGCTTGTACTTCTGTGGGTAGTTTGCCGATAGAATCAATTATTCCCTGCACTGCTTTTTGGGTATTATGCAGCTTGCCTATTTTAGACATACCTACAATGTGGCCATCATCTATATTTTTTAAAAGGCTGTCAGTAATGGTTTTTGATGCATCACCGGAATGGCTATGACCGTTGTGGTCATTATGTTTTTTATCTGAATTATTACAAGAAACAGCGATGTAGGCAACCAGGCCAACAACAGGGAGCATCATTTTTTTCATGACCGGAATTTTATAGTTACAAAGATAAGCAGGATGCAAAATCATTTGTTGATGCTTTTTTGATTTTTCAGGTAATTTCGTCATAGAATCAACGATTGCTTTATGGACAAACTTGGAAATTATATTACCGGCAACTGGATAGACGGAGATGGAGACGGCCAAATATTGTATAATGCTGTAACCGGAGAACCTGTTGCTTCAGCAACAACAAAAGGATTAGATTTTAAAGCGATTACGGATTATGCAAGAACTGTTGGTAATCCAGCCCTTCGTAAAATGACTTTTCATGCCCGGGGCAATATGCTGAAAGCACTGGC
>JANNCC010000392.1:0-4949 GCA_031386125.1 Chitinophagaceae bacterium | reverse complement strand
GTTGTCACCCTTGTTGTTATAATCGCTTATGGCTTATACAAAAGCCGTACCTCCCGCAACCTGGATGGCTATTTTCTCAGCAATCGCAGCTTACCCTGGGGAATGGTTTTACTAAGCATTATGGGTACGCAGGCCAGTGCTATTACATTCTTAACAGCACCTGGCCAGGCATATGATGATGGTATGCGGTTTGTTCAATACTATTTCGGTTTACCGATCGCAATGGTCGTTATCTGTATTTTCTTTGTTCCTATATTCAGGAAGCTCAAAGTTTATACAGCTTATGAATACCTGGAAAACCGGTTCGATAATAAAACAAGAACACTTACTTCTTTCTTGTTCTTACTGCAACGGGGGCTATCTACCGGTATAAGTGTATTTGCGCCATCAATTATTCTTTCCTCATTACTTGGTTGGGATATTTATGTCACCAATATTTTTATGGGTGGACTGCTTATTACCTACACCATTACCGGTGGAGCAAAAGCCGTAGCCTATACGCAGCAAATACAACTCTTCATCATTTTTACCGGTATGTTCCTGGCAGCTTATATGGTTGTACAAATGCTACCGGAAGGAGTGGGTTTTATTGATGCGCTAAAAACAGGCGGTAACGCTGCAAAATTAAATGTAATAACTACCGGTTTTAGTAATGGTAAGTTTAATTGGGGCGACCAATACAATTTGTTTAGCGGAATCATCGGTGGTTTTTTTCTTTCCCTATCCTATTTTGGAACAGACCAGAGTCAGGTGGGTCGTTATCTTACTGCAAAATCCCTAAAGGAAAGCAGGATGGGTTTGTTAATGAATGGGCTGGTGAAAGTGCCTATGCAATTCCTGATACTTATAATCGGCGTATTGGTATTTTCTTTTTACCAGTTCAGGCAGGCACCTGTTTTTTTTAACCAGGCACTGGCCGATAAAGCAATGAAGACAGCATACGGGCCACAGCTTGCCAGCTTAGACTCGGCTTATAAAATCCAGTTTTCTGTAATACCGGTTTTACAAACGGAGCTAAATAAAACGAAAGATGCAGGCAACGTAACTTCTGTCGTAGCATTAGAAGAAAAAATTTATAGAGCTAATAAAAATACAGATAGCATCCGGAAACAATACAAGGTAATTATCAAAAAAGCTTTTCCAAATGAAGATACCCGTGATGTTAATTATATTTTTCTGCGATTTGTGGTTGATTACCTCCCCGTAGGGCTTGTAGGTTTGCTTATTGCTATTATCTTTCTTGCCTCCTGGGGTAGTATTGCTGCGGCTTTAAACTCGCTGGCTTCAAGTACGATGATAGATTTTCATAAACGCTTTTCTAAAAAACAATCAACAGCAGAAAAGGAATACAAAGTTTCAAAATTGTACACATTCGGCTGGGGTGTGTTCTGTATTATCGTTGCCATGTTTGCCTATGACCTTGGCAACAGCCTGATAGAAACGGTGAATGTACTTGGCTCATTATTTTACGGAGTAATATTGGGTGTTTTTCTTGTTGCTTTTTTATGTAAAAAAATAACGAATGGTAATGTTGTTTTTACTGCGGCATTGCTGACAGAAGCTGTTGTATTAACCATATTTGCCCTTACAAAGTATGGCTATTTCAGCCTTGGGTTTCTCTGGCTAAATCCAATTGGGGCATTAGGAGTAATCTTTTTTTCATTGATACTCAATAAGATTTTCAGGCAAAAAGAAAGCCCCGCTATATAAGCAGGGCTTAAGCTTAATCTCTTCAGGTTTATTTATTTAATTCCGCCAGCAACTTCTCATTCAACTTCACATAATCATCATTCTTCGCAGTAGTCGCCAGCTCTTTTGATTTTTCTGCGGCCGCTTTTGCTTCGTCTTTCTTACCAAGTTTAGCCAATGCGTTTGCCCTTTGATGGTGCATCCAGAAAGCAGTTGGGTTTGCTTCTACTGCTTTATCAAACCATGCAAGGGCCTGGTTCAGGTCTTTGCCGTTATCCATATAATACATGGCAGCATTGAAGTAAGGACGGTTGTCTTTATTCATCAACTGGTCTATCTGTCCCATCACTTTTGTTTCTACATCGGTAGTGATTGGTAACGAAACGGCTGTTTTATCCCACATGATGTGGAGTTCGCAACTGTTGGGTTTTACGTTGGCAAACTGCATGGTAAATGTCTCCATGCTTTCATCCATATTCATTGTTTTAGCCTCAACTCTTACTACATCTTGGTCTTGTTTGTAAGCAGCGGGGCTGGTAACATCTGTTTGTTTGCTAATAATCAACGTCCAGTTTTTCTTGTCAGGAATACTGAGCAATCCGTATTTACCGGCTTTTATTTTTGTTCCACCGATGGTTACATCGTCAACAAATGTGAGGGTAGTGGCTTGGTTGGCACCGGTACGCCAAACATTTCCAAAAGGTACCAAGTCGCCAAAAATTTTTCTTCCTTTCATTCCCGGACGGGAATAAGACAATTCAACAGAAGAAAGGCCAAAATTCTGTTTGATGGTTTGTGTAGGGCTTGGTTGCGGTGTGGTTAATGTTTGTGCATCGGCAAGCAGTACTGCAAAAAAAGCAAAGGCTGTAATAAATAGTTTTTTCATACTAACATTTTTTAGAAATGCGAAGGTAGGAAAACAACTATGAACGGAGTGAATAAAGAAGGATGGGCGGAATATTATTTAAAAGGAGACGGTAACCGTTGTCCGGCCTTTTTTAGCAGCACTGCGTTTCCATTTAGGCCCCTCTTTTACAAGGCGGATAGCTTCTTTATCGCAGGTATTACAGAGGGATTTTTCAACTTTGATGTTGGTGGGGTCCCCATTTTTATTTACCTCAAAGGAAATTTCTACGGCACCGGCACCTGTTTGTTTATTTTTTAAATCTTCCGGCACTTCCAGGTTGTTGGCAATATAAGTGCCATACTTATCCCATCCATCTGCAGGTTCTGGTTCTTCCAGTTTCATATTAGCATCACGGTTGCGGGCAGCAGCATTGGGCTTTTGATTACTTACCACTACTTCAGATAGATTTCTACGATCATCCTGCATCACTACCTGGTTGTTGACAACGTTATTTCTCAGTTGCACATTGGTATTTTCAAAACCAACAGACCGTACCTGCACTGTCAGCACAGAATCGGGATAGGTCAGATTAAAATTCCCTCTTGCATCAGTATAAGTGCCGGCATTGTTATCCTGCACATTGGTTACATTGGCAAAAGGAACTCCGTTATTATCAGCATCTGTAACCTGGCCACGGAAAACATTGGTTGCCTGGTTACGGTAGTAACCCTGCTCGGTAGCTTTGCGGCTTGCCGTTACACTTCTGTTATTTTGCTGTGTGGTCTGGTCTTTTATAGCGTCGTTATCAGTTTCCTGCCTGCCGCCGGTCTTCAATTTGTTTTTATTACCGGCTTCTTCCCTGGAAACTTCTTTTTTCTCAGCAGCTTTGTCAGATACTTTATAAAAGTCAACTTTTTCATCAGCCCCTTTTGCGGGTGCAGTCACTACTGACTGGACTGGTTGTGGTTTATTAATCACTCCATCATCAGTAGTTAATTTGCCGGTAACTACAGGTTGTTCACTAATCACACCGTTGCGGACACCACCTCCGGGTGCGGTTTCATTATCAGTTATAATAGCCGGTGTTTTTTTTGTTGCTGGTTCATCTTTGGAATCAACGGGTTTTGTTTCAGACGCAGGTGTGGATGTAGTACCACCGGGATTAGTCGCAGTGCTTTTAGCAGTATCATTTATTTTTCCATCATCCGTTTTCTTTGTTTCTGCCTGGGCTATTTCGCCTGATTTTTTATTAAATCCAAACTGGTAGATAAGTAAACTGGCTCCTGCAACAAATGCCACCAGTATTGCTGCACGGAGCATTCTGAAAGAGTTACGGGGTACTGTGTTCATCATCACCACTTTTGCCCCCTCCGTTTTTACTTCCAATCTTTTTTTCAGCTCTGCAATATCATTACCTGCATTTACACTGGCAATAGCATATCCCTCGAGGGCATCTGCCAGGAAGGGGTCGTCCATAGCTGCCTTTTCGAGGTCATGCATCTCCTTGTTGGAAAGCAAGCCCTTGTGATATTTTTCAATATCAGCGGCGGTAAAATGTTGTATGTTATTATCTGTTGCCATACCCCTGTCCCCTAAACGGGGATATAAAATCTTTTACAAAATTATTTATTTCACTATATTTCAAAATTAAAATTCTAAACGACCCAACTCGTAACTCCTAACTAGAAACCCGTAACTCTTCCTTCTCCATACAAATCTTCAAATTTCTTCTTCCGTTCTGTATCAGGCTTCTCACCAGATTCCATTCTTGCCCGGTTAGTTCTACAATTTCGTTGTAGCATTTCCCTTCCAAGTAAAAGAGTTTTATTGTTTCCCGCTGCTCCGCTGCCAGTGTGCCGAGGCAGTATTCCATTTTATTGAAATTCTCCTCTTTTTCCAGCACACCATTCAGATGCACATTTTCTTCTGATTGCACAAGTTCTGTCTTGAACTCAACCGTTTTCATGTTCTTAGGTGTTCGCAATTGCATCAGGCAATGATTCTTGGCCACTTGATGCAGCCACCCCCTAAAGTTATCCACCTCATGCTTTTTCAATTTTGGTACCAATTCTTCAAAAATCTGCATTACACTGTCTTTGGCAGTTTCCGGTTCCTTATAATATTTCAGACAAACACCATATACCAACTCCATATATCGTTGATACAGTTCTCCGAGTACGGCCATATCACCCGTTTCCTTGTACAGGGCTACCAGTTCCTTATCGGTTAGTGATGAATGAGATATGTTCTTTATAAAAGCCAACGGTTAAAATTAATGAATTAAAATTTATGCACTCTTATGCAATCCTTAAAATACCCGCATCAGGGTATCTAAATACTATTTTATGAAACGAATTCTTATCCTCCTTACGCCGCTTATTTTAATAATGCTGGCCTTCCGACCTGTCAAATC
>JANNCC010000317.1:0-5088 GCA_031386125.1 Chitinophagaceae bacterium | reverse complement strand
AGAAGGTTTGTACGTAGTGCCGCTTTTTGCTATGGCCAATGTTTTTTTGGGTATTTATTATAACCTGAGCATCTGGTATAAGCTAACGAATAAAAATATGATGGGTGCTGCTATCACTATTGCAGGTGCCGTCATTACAATTGCACTGAATGTTTTACTGATCCCAAAATTCCATTATCTCGGCGCTGCCATTGCAACTTTCTGTTGCTACTTGTTTATGATGATTGTAAGTTATGTATTGGGACAAAAACATTACCCGGTACCTTATCCAAAGAAAAAACTCATTGCTTACCTGGTGCTGGTAACACTGATTTATTTATCGCATCGGGGATTGGTGTACTTATGGGATAATCACTGGTTCAATTTGGGAACAGCTACTTTACTGTTAGGTTTCTTTACCTGGTTTGTAGCAAAGATCGAGAGAAAGGAGTTGGAGAAGTTGCCGGTGGTGGGGCGGTTTTATAAGGCGAAAATCATTTAATCTTTATATTAACTTTTGTTCCATCTGGAAGTCCGTTTATCTGTTCGCAAATTTGACCTGTGAAAGCAAAATGAACACTTATATCAACCGGGTCAATATTTTCAATTGAATAATCTCCGCCGAGAACACCCATAACTTTAAGACTATAAACCTCAGAATCTTTTAAGACTTTACCAGCATTAATTAACTTATCAATCAATAAGGGTAAAAACCAGTTATCAACTTTATCTTCTTCAGATAAAAATTTTTCAAACTGATTTATATTTTCTGCCACTTTGGTTAATGTTCCTCCATCAGTCTGAAGCCAATAAATATTATCGTCAGTCCCTAAAAGAAACATATCGCCAATTGAGGAAATAAGTATAACAGATTTTTGATCATTTAAAAGCCATTGCCATGCTGAACAAATATCTTCTGTATCAATCTTACTTATATCCTTTATTAAATTTGTCAATTGCATGTCGTTAAAGTATTTAATACAACTTCACAAAAGGGTTATTCATTTTCTCAAACCCGACCGTAGTCACCGGCCCATGCCCGGAATAAACTTTCGTTTCATCCGGCAGGGTGAAAAACTGGGTTTGGATACTATTAATTAAAACATCCATATTTCCCCCTGGCAAATCGGTTCTGCCAACGCTGCCATTAAATAATACATCGCCGCCGATGATAAAGCCACCTGCTTCATGGTAAAAAGAGATACTGCCGGGTGAATGACCCGGGGTAAACCGGATTTCCAGTTCATCCCCGCCTATTTTTATCGTATTCCCTTCCTTCAAATAAACCAAAGGGCCGTCATAGTTGTCGAAAGGAAGCTGATAATGAAGCCCGGATTGTGGGGCAAAGTCCAACACCGGCTTTTCTTTTTCATGCAGGTGCAGGGATAGGCCCCAGGTGTCGTGTACGAATTTGTTGCCGAAAACATGGTCAAGATGGCAGTGTGTGTTAAGCAGCAAAACAGGTGTTAGGCCTGTCTCCTCTATACCCGTTTTTAATTCGTCCCTTTCCTCCGGAAAATAACAGCCCGGATCTATAATGCAGCACTGCCCTTTTTCGTTATACAAAATGTAGGTATTCTCCTGAACGGGGCTAAAAGTGAATGACTTAACAGCTAACATGGATGGTTTTTTCGTACTTTTAATTTAGAACTAAGATTTGCCAGACTTAACCGGATTTTGAGGAGATAAAGATACTGTCTTTACTGCCCGGCGTACATTGACATATATAAAATTTTAACTGGCTGCCAAATAATAAAAAAGACCGATTAATAAGTTATTAGAAACAGTAAAAGAGTCTATGAAGAAAGTATTAAGCCTGATTGCCTGCCTTTCCATTTTTCTTTCAATGGAAACTTCAGCCCAAGTGAACACAGTGGAATTCGGTAAAAACCGGGTTCAATATCAGAAATTCAAGTGGAAATATTACCAGACAGAAAATTTCAACTCCTACTTCAGTCAGGATGGCCTTGGACTTGGTAAATATGTGGCACAGGTGGCTGAACTTGAATTGCCGGGTATAGAAGAGTTTGTGGAATTTGGATTGCAACGCCGCATAAATATAGTGGTGTATAATAATTATGATGAAATGCAACAGTCCAATATCGGGCTTGGTATTGACTGGCAAAACACCGGCGGAGTTACCAAACTGGTGAACAATAAAATGATTCTGTACTTCGATGGCAACCATGATAACCTTCGCAGGCAGATACGGCAGGGTATTGCAAAAGTGCTGGTGGACAATGTGCTGTTTGGCGATGACCTTGGAGAATTTGCCGCTAACCAGGCTCTACTTGATTTACCCAAATGGCTCACCGATGGATACATTGCATATGCTGCTGAAAACTGGAACACTTCATTAGACGACGACCTCCGCTCCACGATGCTGGCTGGTGATTATAATACCTTTTATCATTTTGCTTTTGAAAAACCATTGCTGGCAGGTCATGCATTCTGGAAATATATTGCTGATAAATATGGTAAAAGCAAGACTACTTATTTTCTATACCTGGCCCGCATTTACCGCAACCTGAATAATGCTTCCAACAAAATAGCGAAGAAGAAATTTAAAAAATTGCTGCAGGATTTTATGGTGGATGTGCAGCAACAATATTTTAAAGATATCCGTGGCCGCCGCAATACACCGAAAGGACAATTATCGGTAACTGAAGAAATCGGCAAGAAAGATTTTATACGCTTTAATGCAAATCCACAGCCCAAAAGCTTTACGTATGCACTGGTGGAATTTAAACAAGGCCGCTACCAGGTGGTGCTGATGGAAAATTTTGTGAACAAGAAAGTACTGTTGAAGTTAGGGGTAAGAACAAGAGAAGAGGAGAAGCATCCCAACTATCCCATATTGGCATGGGATGGCAAGGGCACCCGGCTGGCCGTACTGTACAGTGAAGAAGGCAAAACAAAATTCTTTGTGTATGACGTAGTGAACCGGAGTAAACTCTGGAAACATGAAATTGAAAAATTTGACCAGATACAGGACATGAGATACATGCTTGACAATAATACCTTATTGTTCAGTGGTGTGAGAAGCGGCCAGACTGATATTTATGTTTATAAAATTGATAAGCAAACTTTTGAACAGGTTACAAACGATGTGTATGATGACCTTGATCCTTCCTTTGTAGCTTTTCCAAATAAAACCGGTATCCTTTATTCCAGCAACCGGCCAACAGCTCTTGCTGCCAGCAGCGATGATTCATTACCGGGCAGTCACTTCAACATTTTCATGGTTGACAACTGGAATAAATCAGATTTCAAACAAATTTCAAAACTAAGCGACCTAAAACATGGTAATGCCCGTTTCCCTTCGCAGTATAATCAATCACATTTTACATTTATCAGCGATGAGAATGGTATTAATAACCGCTATGCAGGATTTTTTACTACCGAAAGGGATGGCCTGGACACTTTAGTATTTGTTGGGGATGAGGTGCTGCGCAATCCACCCAAAAAAGATGTGGACAGCCTGCTGAAAGAATGGAATAAAACAGATATTGATTCCGTAGGTTTTGTGTCTATCACCAAAGACTCATCGTATGTTTTTCCATTGACCAACTACCAGAGCAGTATGCTGGAAACAAGAACGGCAGGAGATAATCAGCAGGTGAGTGAAGTAGTAAAACTCGGTGATATAAAATTATTGTACCGTCTGAAGGTTGATGAAAATAATCTGCGTCGCCGCAACATCAATGCAAGGCCTACCGAATACCTGAGAAAAATAATTGAAGAAGAAAAGAAGGTGGCAAGAAAAGAATCCACCTTTCAACCCAAAGCCGACACTCTGGCGAAAAAGCAAAATGATATTTTTAATACCGGCTTTGAAGATGAAAAAACTGACAGCACCAAAACCGGTAAAGTGGTAATGGCTGATGTGGCAACAAAAGAACCGATACTGAAAAATGCAAAAGTGTATGAGTACCGTCCACCAAAATTCTTTAATGATTATTTGGTAAGTGGATTTAATAATAGTGTGCTGGTAAGCCGTTTTCAACCATACCAGGGAGGCAATGGTCCTATCCAGTTGAGCAATGGCGACCCGTTAAACGGCATTATCAGGGTAGGTACGTCGGATTTATTTGAAGACTGGAAATTTGCCGGTGGCTTCCGCATCAGTCCGAACCTGAATAATAATGAGTATGTGCTCACTACTCAATATCTGAAGAAAAGAATTGATTATGGTCTTACCTATTACCGTAACGTAGTTAAAGATCCCCCGTTGTATAATGACTCTTCTTTTTTCACTAAGCAATATACCAACCTTTACCAGGTTTCATTAACGTATCCATTCAACAGGATAAAGAGCCTTCGTTTTAATATAGCCTACCGCAGCGATAAAGCAGTGGCACTAGCAACAAATCCCACCTCATTAAAAAGAACATTTGACAGGCAAACTTATGCACTTGCACATATTGAATATGTGCATGATGATGCTATCAATCCTGCTACAAATATCTGGTATGGCCTTCGCTGGAAAGCCTATATGGATGTGAATGCCCGTATCGGCAAAACAGGGCCCGGCGGGAAGATTGAAAAACACCCTACTACTTTTAATTTTGGTTTTGATGCCAGACATTACCTGCCTATCTACCGGAATATTATATGGGCTGTCCGTGCCGCCGGCGATTTTTCTTGGGGTACAGAAAAATTCATTTATTTTCTCGGTGGTGTTGACAATTGGCTGATGTTTGGTCAAAATCAAAAAGTAGATGATAATGGCAATGTAACCTACCGTTATTTTAATCCGGCCAACAAACCTGACCCCGATGGTGCTTATGCTTTCCAGTCACTGGCGGTAAATATGAGAGGCTTCAAACAAAATGTGGCTAATGGTAATAATGCTGTAGTCATCAACAGTGAAATAAGGGTACCTGTATTTACTTCTTTCTTTAATAAGCCAATCAATAATGCTTTTCTTCGCAATTTCCAGATAGTGCAGTTTGTTGATTTAGGCACTGCCTGGAACGGAGCCTACGATAAGATTGAACGACCCAATGTTTTATATGTAGCACCACCAATTACTGTTAAAGTAAAAGCAGGCGGTGTTGGACCATTTGCCGGTGGCTATGGTTTTGGTGCCAGAAGTACTTTATTGGG
>JANNCC010000215.1:0-12655 GCA_031386125.1 Chitinophagaceae bacterium | reverse complement strand
ATCATCAACCGGGAGCGGAACAAAGGCCGGGATTTTTTTGATGTTGTTTTTATACTCTCAAAAATTGACCGCCCCGATTACGATTACCTGAAGCTAAAACTGAATATCACTAACGCAATGCAACTAAAAGAAGCGGTACTTCATAAATGCAGTAGTATTGATATGAAAGAAATGGCAAAAGATGTGCAGCCGTTTTTATTTAACCCGGCTGATGTAAAGAAGGTAATTTCTTTTGAAGAATATTTGCAGCAGGTGGCGTTGAAATAAAGGAGCAATGCCTTTCTGCCGGGAGAAAATGGATTCGGTAAGTGGGAATTTATTTTTTCCAGTCTTTCCGCCTTCCCGGCAACTATACTTCTGTCAATCTGGCAAACCCCACCGCATTGGAACGGCTATTGCTTACCTTACGCAGCACTTAATACTTACAACTTAAAACATACAACTCATCATGGTACAGGAGAAAGGAACCATTTCCATTAATACCGAGAACATTTTTCCCATTATCAAAAAATTTCTCTACTCTGATAATGAAATATTTCTGCGTGAGCTGGTAAGCAATGCTGTAGATGCTTCGCAAAAAGTAAAACGGCTTGCCACCTTGGGTCATTACGGCAAGCCCCTCGGCGACCTGAAAGTAAAAGTGGCAGTGGATGCGGCAGCCAAAACCATTACCATCAGCGATAGCGGTATTGGTATGACGGCGGAAGAAATTAAAAAATATATCAACCAGGTGGCTTTTTCCGGAGCTACAGAGTTTATGGAAAAATTTAAAGAAGCCAAAGATGCGAATGAAATTATCGGTCGCTTTGGTCTTGGTTTTTATTCGGCCTTTATGGTGGCGGATAAAGTGGAGATACAAACCTTATCATATCAGGATGGTGCAGAACCTGCCCGCTGGATATGCGATGGCAGCACCAGTTTTGAAATTTCTGAAGGCAACAAAACAGAAAGAGGTACCGATGTTATTCTTTATATCAATGCCGAGTCAGAAGAGTTTTTAGAAGAAAGCCGTATCGGTGTTATATTAGATAAGTATGCAAAGTTTCTGCCGGTGCCGGTGCAGTTTGGCACCAAAACAGAAACCGAACCCGATGGAGAAGATGAAGAAGGAAAACCCAAAACAAAATCGGTAGAAGTTGATAATATCATTAACAATACCAACCCCATCTGGACAAAAGCACCAGCCGAATTAAAAGACGAAGACTATCTCGATTTTTACCGGGAACTATATCCTTATTCCGACGAGCCTTTGTTCTGGATTCATCTGAATGTGGATTATCCATTCAACCTGACGGGTGTTTTATATTTCCCGAAACTGAAAAATGATTTTGAAGTACAGAAGAATAAAATAAAACTTTTCAGCCGCCAGGTATTCATCACCGATGAAGTAAAAGATATTGTTCCAGAATTTTTAATGTTGCTCCACGGTGTTATTGATTCGCCGGATATTCCGCTGAACGTAAGCCGTTCTTTTTTACAAGCGGATAGTAATGTAAAAAAGATAAACAGTTATATCAGTCGCAAAGTAGCAGACAAACTAAGTGAGTTATTTAAAAAAGACCGTAAGGCCTACGAAGAAAAATGGAATGACATTGGCATTTTTGTAAAGTACGGTGCCATCTCCGATGAAAAATTTTATGACAAGGCTAAAGAATTTTTATTGCTGGCCAATACCGCCAATGAAAAAAACACCCTGGAAGAATATGCAGTGAAAGTAAAAGACTTTCAAACCGATAAAGAAGGGCAGTTAATTTATCTGTACACCGTGGACCCGCAAGGACAGGATAGCTACATACAAGCCGCCATAAAAAAAGGCTATGATGTATTGCTAATGAACTCGCCGATAGACACTCACTTCATCCATAATCTGGAAATGAAGTTGGAAAAAACATCGCTGAAAAGAGTAGATGCAGATGTAACAGATAAGATGATTGTAAAAGAAGATGCAGAAAAACATCAGTTGACAGAAGATGATACAGCTAAACTAAAAGCCATCTTCGAAAAAGCCATTCACAATCCTGCGATGAAAGTGGAAGTGGAAAGTCAGCAGGCCGACGGTATGCCCGTAACTATTACCATGGAAGAATGGATGCGCCGCATGAAAGACATGAGCAAGATGGGCGGCGGTGGCGGCATGAACTTCTATGGTTCTATGCCGGATAATTATAAAGTGGCCATCAATGCCAACCATAAAATTATCAGTAAAATACTAAGTGCAGAAGAGGGGCAACAAACAGTGATGGCGAAACAAGCCTTTGATTTAGCCATGCTTGCACAGGGATTATTAAAAGGAGCCGACCTTACTGCATTTGTAGAACGCAGTGTGGAAGTGATATAAAAGGTTAGCCACAGATGAGCACAAATAAACGCAGATAATTAAAACTACCAACACAACTTTTTTTTCGCCCTGTCTTGCCTCTCACTATTTTGGTAAAGAGACTACAAATAATAAAATATTGTATTCAATCTGTGTAATTCTGTGTTCATCTGTGGCCAATCTGTATTAGATTAGTTTTGCTTAGGCAGCTCAGGCTTTATCTCCGGGTTAAACACTAAAAATTCCGGCGACTGACCCGTTTGCTGTACTAGGTTATTGTACTTCAGTTTAAGATTGCGTTTAAATTTACCAAGATAACCGGGCACCTGCAGATCCTTTACATTAAGAGGGATGGCTTCGATCAGGTCGTTGCCGATGTACATCATTAGTTTCATAAGGGTGGATATTGATACAGTACAAAAAAAGCATATCCCTTTTGTTTATACAATCCAAGAAGTACTCTTTTTTAACAGGCTGTATTTTTACTGTTTGCACCTGCAAAATAACGATGCCGCTGGTTAAATAATTATTACCCTCGCCTTAAGTGTTAACACCTGTGGATATTACTTTGTTTACTCCTGTTGTATATATTAAATATATTCTTCACCTTACGCAACAGTAACTAAACCATACACACAATATTTATGAGAAAACACTTTAAGCAATGGCCACTGGTATTTATTTGCCTGTTGGTTACCGCAAACTTATTTGCACAGGTTAGCATTACATCAACAGCTACGCCATACACACAAAACTTTAATACACTTATCACCTCAGGTACTTCTTCCACTCTGCCCACCGGTTGGAAACTATTGGAGACAGGTGCTAATGCTAATACAACACTGGCTGCTGATGCAGGCGCCAGCAGCACTGGTAACACATACAGCTATGGTACGGGCACAGCTACCGATAGAGCATTTGGCGGTTTATTATCCGGCTCATTAGTGCCGGCAATTGGTGTGCAGGTAACTAACAATACCGGAGCCACCATCACTTCCCTCACCATCAGTTACACCGGTGAAGAATGGCGTTGCGGTACTACCGGCCGTGCAGATCAGTTAGATTTTCAATACAGCCTTACAGCTACTTCACTTTCTACTGGCACCTGGACAGATGTGAATACGTTAGACTTTGCATCACCCAGCACTACCAGCACAGGAGCAAAAGATGGTAATGCCACTGCTAACAGAACGGCGAAGTCGGCAATCATTACCGGGCTTAGCATTACCAATGGCAGCACTTTCTGGATGCGTTGGGCAGACTTTGATGCCTCCGGTGCAGATGACGGGTTAAGTGTGGATGATTTTTCTATACAATTGAATGGTGCTGATGTAACAGCACCAACAGTTTCAACCTATAGCCCAACTAATGGTGCAACAGGTGTTGCTGTCAGCGGCAACCTCGTTATCATCTTCAGTGAAAATATTCAAAAAGGAACGACGGGTAATATTGTTATTAAAAGAACAAGTGACAATGTGGCTGTGCAAACAACAGCGGTTACATCGGCATCCATAACAGTAAGCAGTGCCACCGCCACCATTCCTTTCAGTGGTCTGGCAAACAGCACCGGCTATTATGTAAACATTGATGCAGGAGCTATTAGAGACCTGGCAGGGAATAATTATGCGGGCATCACCGCTACCACCACCTGGGCCTTTACCACAGTGGCGCCGCCAGCGGCTACAGTAACAGTTAATCCCACATCACTCTCATTTGGTTTTATAGCAGCAGGCTCATCGTCCGCTGCACAAACATTTACTTACACTACTACTAATATTTTATCGTCACTTACATTAACCGCACCCGCAGGATTTACACTGTCTAAAACAGGAACAGCATTTACTTCTTCTCTTGCTTATACGCAGGCAGAAGCCATCGCCGGACAAACAGTTTATGTACAGTTTTCTCCTCCATCTGCTAATACCAATTATTCCGGTCTGATAAACTTTACCAGCACCGGGCTGAATGATAATAAGGTAAGTCTTAGCGGCAATAGCAATGTAACAGGAACTTTGAATCATTATTTTGGTAACCTGCATGCACACAGCAGCTACTCCGATGGTAATGCGGATAATACAACGAAGATTCCTTCTGACGATTATACCTATGCAAAGACAGCTATGTGTATGGACTTTCTCGGTATCAGCGAACATAACCATGCTACAGCCGGCATGAGTATTAATGATTGGCAGCCGGGAAGAACACAAGCAGCAGCAGCTACTACTTCTTCATTCGTTGGATTATATGGCATGGAGTGGGGAGTTATCAGCGGTGGCGGCCACGTTATTGTATATGGTATGGATTCTTTAGTGGGATGGGAAGCTGGCAACTACGAGGTCTTTGTTGCTAAAAATGTGTACAGGGGTGCAGGAGGTTTGTTTGATATACTGAACCGCCATGGTAACAATGCACTGGCTTACCTAGCACATCCCAACAGCACTGATTATAATAATGTACTCGGCAGCCCTTTTGATGTGGAAGCTGATAATGCTATTGTTGGCGCTGCTGTGGAAACCGGCCCTGCTTTTTCCACCAATACTACTTATACAAATCCCGGCACCTCAATGGCACACCTCAGCTATTATAAAAATATGCTGGCAAAAGGTTATCACCTCGGCCCTGTTATTGACCATGATAATCATAACATGACCTTTGGTCACACCGCTAAAACAAGATTGGTGATACAGGCCTCATCACTCACAGAAAATAATTTGCTCGATGGAATGAAGAAGATGCGGTTCTACGCATCGCAGGATTGTAATGCCAAAATAAACTTTAGTATCAACTCAGAATATATTGGCAGTATAGTTACCAAGGCCGGCGTCCCGGTTATATCAGTAAGTACGATTAGCACCACATCTGCCATCTCATCGGTGGCTGTCATGTATGGCGTTCCAGGCAGTGGCACGGCGGCAACACAACTAACGAGCAATGCAGGCGGCACATTTACTTACACAGATAATGCACTGGCTAATGGCAGTCAGCGGTATTATTATTTAGATATTACTGAAACAGACGGCTCCCGCATCGTTACCTCTCCCATCTGGTACACCCGGAATGATGCAGCAAGAGGAAGCTCTTCCCTCACTTCTTTCTTTGCGGTTAATGAACCAGACCGTGTTATTCTGAAATGGACAACAGCAAATGAAGAATACAACCAGCTGTTTGAAGTATTGCGTTCTATTGACGGAGGTAAGAATTACAGCTTGCTTGGCAGTATAAATGGCAAAGGCTTCTCATCAAATGTGCAGACCTATGCACTTAGTGATATGCAGCCATATGCCGGTGTAGCCTATTATCGTTTGGTACAAAGAAATGCCGCCGGCGATGTTCGCTTTACCGACGTAAAAGTGGTGAACCGCAGCGTTGCGCCGGTTACTTATTTTACTGTTTACCCTAATCCGGTGCAGGGGTTATTAAATATAAATGTATCGGCGTATGCTACAGAAAGAACAATGGTTGAAGTATATGATTTGAATGGCAGAAGATTAGTGGCACAGCCATTTACTATAATAGCTGGTGAACAAACATTATCGTTGGATATGAGCCGCCTTGGTTCAGGTACTTATATCCTGAAACTGATGCTGGCAGGAAAGACCAGCACACAGTTGGTGAATAAATTTTAAGAAAAACTAATTAACAAAAGAAACCCCGCCTTAAAGAGACGGGGTTTCTTCATTGTATATAGAAAAATAATATAAAGAATACTATTTCAGAAATCCTTGTATTACTTCGTACCCGCCCCCTGTTCAATCCAGCATCTGATAGCATCCCGTTCTTCCGGTGTCATATTCGTTTTGTTATTCTGCGGCATTGTTTTAGTGACAACCACTCTTTGCATTATAAGCCCTTTCTTTTTTACAATATCAGCCGGTGTATCATACGCCACACCATTCGGCGGGGTAGTATATACATCATCTGTTGGTTTGGATGAATGGCAACTGATACACCGCTGCTGAATAATTGTATTTACTTCTGCAAAACTTACCTCTTTGCATTTGACAGTGGAAGGTTGCGGGGCTGTAACATAAGCTACCGCTAATAATATAATAACCGAAGCAGGCATTATCCATACACTCAGCTTTCCCTGTTCCCGCAGATTCAGCCAGTGCTTGACACCGGCACTGCCGATAGAAATAGCAGCCAGAACAATCCATTGGTATTTATTGCCAAATGTGCTGGGAAAATGATTGCTCACCATTACAAACAATACCGGCAACGTAAAATAGTTGTTGTGGATAGAACGGAATAGGGCATTCTTTCCTTTTTGCGGATCGGGTAGCTCTCCTTTCTTCGCCGCCCTCACCATTGCCTTCTGAGAAGGGATGATGACAAAGAACACATTCGCCACCATAATGCTGCCAATCATCGCCCCAAAATGAATGAAAGCGGCACGGCCACTGAATACATTACTATAAAAATAAGCAAAGCCAATTAATATAATGATACCAGTAAGTGCAAATAGTATCGGATGTTTGCGCAGTGATGATTTGCAAAGCAGGTCATACATACACCACCCAACAATAAAAGAACCGATACTGATGCCGACGGCCTGCAGGCTCGTCAATTGCAGCACATTAGTATCAATCAGCATCGCCGATGCATTGAAATAATAAATGATGAAGAGCAAAGCAAAACCGGATACCCAGGTAAAATAGGCTTCATACTTAAACCAGTGGAGATGTTTAGGAACAGTCTTAGGAGCTCCTTTATATTTTTCTAAATAATAAAACCCGCCGCCGTGTACAGCCCAGAGGTTACCCGCCAATTCATCTCTTACATTTTCTGTTCTGTTTAATGCATTTTCTAAGAAAACAAAATAGAAGGATGCTCCAATCCATGCAATGCCGAAGGTGACATGCATTACTCTTACCACAATGTTCAGCCATTCCATCAGGTGACCTTCGTACAAGGTACCCTTCACCATAAAATAAATACTGGCGATGATGGCGATAATAGTGAATATGATTGCTGCATAAATCCAGCTTTGTATCAATCCTGTTTTTTCGGCTTGCTCTTCATCAGTCTGTTTTTTAGTTATGGCATGGATGCGATAGGTCATGATGATGAGTGTCACCAGGATAAGAGAAGATAATATGAGAAGTATTACAGGCATTTTTTATTAGCCACGGATGAACACGGATTAACGCAGATTAATACAATATACAAGGAAATTATCTGTGTGTATTTGTGTTCATCTGTGGCCAACTTGTATTTATTGTGGCACAAACCAATCCTCAAAGTAGAAAATTGTTTTCACTAATTTTATATAATCGCATTTAATAAATAAATCTGCATGATTGACGCTGCCATTATAAGTAAACGAACCATCACTACAGATGGTATTAGAAAGGGAGTGGTATTGATAAAGGATGGGAAGATTGCAGATGTAGTGTTTGAATTACCTGGGGGTGATTTCCCTGTTACCGATGTTGGTGATAATGTATTAATGCCCGGCATTGTTGACCCGCATGTGCACATCAATGAACCAGGCAGAACAGATTGGGAAGGATTTGATACCGCTACAAAAGCAGCGATAGCCGGAGGCATTACAAGTTTGGTGGACATGCCATTGAATTCGTCGCCGGTAACTACAACGGCGAAAGCATTTGAAGAGAAGATAAAGGCTGCAACTGGTTCTGGTCAGACCGGGACAGCCAGCCCCGCCAAAGCGGGGGTCAGACCAACATTTGGAAAATTGCATACCAACTGCGGCTTTTGGGGTGGCATTGTTCCGGGAAATGACAATGATATAGAACCGCTGATTGAAAAGGGTGTGCTTGGTTTTAAAGCTTTTCTCACTCATTCTGGCATTGATGAATTTCCCAATGTTACGGAAGATGATTTAAGAAAAGTAATACCCATTATTGCGAAATATGATTTGCCTTTATTAGTTCACTGCGAACTTTCGGACTCCACTCATTACTCCCCACTCACTACTATTCAATATCAAAACTATGTTGCCTCCCGACCGAAAAAATGGGAAGACGATGCCATTGCATTAATGATTCGTTTATGCAAGGAGTTTAATTGCCGGACACATATTGTTCATTTATCCTCTGCTGATTCGATAGAGCAGGTTGCAAAAGCAAAACAGAATGGTTTGCCATTAACGGTGGAAACAGGGCAGCATTATTTATACTTTACCGCTGAAGACATCAAAGACGGACGAACTGATTACAAATGTGCTCCGCCAATAAGAGATAGAGCTAATAATGAAAAACTATGGCAGGCATTAAAAGAGGGTATCATTGATTTTGTAGCAACCGACCATTCACCAGCTCCGCCAGAAATGAAAGAAATGTTATCAGGCGATTTTATGAAAGCATGGGGAGGCATTTCTTCCCTGCAATTTGCCTTGCCCATATTATGGACAGCAGCAAAGCGGCATGGTTGTAGTTTGACTGATTTGGCAAAGTGGTTATGTGAAAAACCGGCATTGTTGCCCCGTTTAAAATCAAAAGGAAAGATTGCAAAAGGCTATGATGCTGATTTTGTTGTATGGAACCCGGAGCAATCATTTTCCGTTACTGAAAATATGATTTATCATAAACACAAAATAACTCCTTACCTTAATGAAGAACTTTATGGGGTAGTGGAGCAAACCTGGCTAAGTGGAGAGAAAGTGTTTGATGGAGGAACGTTTTTACAGTTGAATAAGGGAAAAATATTACTGTCGTAGTGCCCTTTGTGATTCGTGGCGTTCTTTGTGTTCCCCAAAAGTAACACGAAGAACACTAAGTTTACACAAAGAACACAACGAAAACATTTATTAAAGGTATTTATGACAGCACCAGCATTTACCCATCTTACCGACCTCGCCGCCGAACGATTAGGAGGTAAAGTATTATTCTGCACCGATGATTTTTTTGCAGAAAAAGAAAACCTGCTAAAGCCGGGCCGGGGAATTTTTATTTCTGATAAATACACCGACCGTGGCAAATGGATGGATGGCTGGGAAAGCCGCCGCAAAAGAAGCGAAGGCAACGACTGGTGCATTATTCAACTGGGAGCTTCGGGAAAAATCGTTGGGGTGGATATAGACACCAATCATTTTCTTGGTAATCATCCTCCTTTTGCCTCATTAGAGGCGGCCAATGTTTTGTTTGATGAAAACATTGACTTTGATACGATACACTGGAGAACTATCCTTCCTAAATCATCATTAGAACCCGGCTCTCAAAATTTTTTTGAAATAAGTGACGATGAAATTTACACCCATCTCAAATTTCATATTTATCCAGATGGTGGTGTGGCAAGATTAAAAGTATTTGGCGAAGTGTTTAAAGACTGGAGTACGGTGGATGGACGGGAGATATTAAACCTGGCAGCAGCAACCAATGGTGCTAAAGCTGTTTTGTGTAATGATATGTTCTTCTCTCATATGGAAAACCTAATAATGCCGGGCAGAGGAGTTAACATGGGGGATGGATGGGAGACAAAAAGAAACAGAACACCAGGTAATAAAGATTGGGTGATAGTTCGACTGGCGCATAAAGGAGATATTGAAAAAATATTGATTGATACTTGTCACTTCAAAGGAAATTATCCCGACAGTTGTTTAATAGAAGGATGTAACATTGAGTATAAAGAAGAAAGTAAATTAGATACGGATGCTATTATGTGGACAACCATTCTTCCACAATCAAAACTTAGTGCCGACAATGAACATTTTTTTGAAGACGCCATTATAAATAAAGGACCATTTACACATGTGCGGCTAAGTATATTTCCTGATGGTGGAATAAGCAGAATGAGATTGTGGGGAAAGGTTAGCCGGGAGTCCTAACTCATTAGAAATTTTATGACACTACATGAATTAAATATATTACCTCAGCCACAACTCAGAGAAGAGTTGCTGAAATGTTGCGGCTCCTCTACATGGGTAAAAATGATGATGGCTTATTTTCCAGCAGACGATCTGGTTGAATTACTGGAAGATGCCGAAGAGATATGGTATGCATGCAGCAAGGAGGATTGGAAAGAGGCGTTTACTCATCATCCGAAAATTGGTGATGTGGAATCGTTGGCGAAAAAATTTGCTTCCACCGCCGAATGGGCATACGGAGAACAAAGTGGCGTAAACATTGCTGCTAAAGAAACCATAGAAGCTCTGGCAGAGGCAAACCGCTTGTACGAAGAGAAATTCGGTTATATCTTTATTGTTTGTGCTACGGGAAAATCAGCAGAAGAAATGTTAGGTTTGTTACAATCAAGATCAAAGAACAGTCCCAACGAAGAAATTCAGATTGCTGCAGACGAACAAAATATGATTACTAAACTCCGGCTTGAAAAATTATTAGAATGAGTCAGCTTACTACACATGTTCTCGATACTTCAAAAGGCAAACCTGCCGAAGGCATTGCGATTGTTCTATTTCTGCAACAACCCGGAGACCCCGAAACGGTTGGTTGGAGACAAGTTGCTCTGGGCACTACAGATGCGGATGGCCGCATTGCCGGTTTCTTGACAGATGAAACGGTACTGGAGTCAGGCGTTTACCGCTTACGATTTGAAACAAAAGACTATTTTGAAAAACAAGCCCTGGCCACTTTTTATCCTTTTGTTGAAATAACGTTTACAATAACAGGCAATGAACATTATCATGTTCCGCTTTTGTTGAATCCTTTTGGATATTCTACTTACAGGGGGGCCTGATTTCTTTGCAGCATTGCGTCCTTGCGAGACATAAATAAAAAAATTATTATGAATTTTTCTATAGCTGACATCGAAAAAGAAATACTGCTAAACTCATTACAAACAGCAAATTTTAAATTTCAACAAATCTATCCGGGAGACAAACCAGACCGCCAAGCTGTGCATACCGTTTATGGCGGAGCTAATCTTTTCAAATCAAATACCTGTATTAAAATGGGTGAAATAGCAGCCAAAAATTTACAAACCTATTCACCTGACTTCATCACTTTAGCCAAAGTATTAAAATTTGAAGGCTGTGATAAACTACCCGATGATGAAAAGAAAGCCGATAAACTGATAAAGAAATTAAATAAAATGGAGGAAGCAGAAAGAAAGCAACATCCCGCCTGGCTTTCTTATACTGTTTATAATAAAATTGTACAAAAGCTGGAAACAGAAGCGGTAGAAGATTTTCGTATTGACTTTGAAGATGGTTTTGGTAACCGGCCCGATGAAGAAGAAGATGCAACAGCGGTGAATGCAGCTAATGAATTAGCAGAAGGAATGGCGAACAAAACTATTTCGCCGTTTATCGGTATTAGAATAAAACCCTTTACCGAAGATTTAAAGAACCGTGGCGTAAGAACCATGGATATTTTCTTAACTGCATTGTTAGAAAAAACCAATGGCAAATTTCCGAATAATTTTATCGTAATGCTTCCGAAAGTAACTATACCGGAACAGGTTTCCACCATGGTTCGTTTATTCGAAATCATTGAAAAGAAAAATAATTTGGCTGCGGGCACATTGAAGATGGAAACAATGGTGGAAGCTACACAAATCATCATGGATGATGAAGGACGAAATCCATTAATGAAAATAATAAAGGCCGGAGAAGGAAGACTCATAGCTGCACATTTCGGAACCTATGACTACACTGCGTCTTGCGGCATCACTGCTAAGTATCAAACAATGGCTCACCCGGTTTGCGACTTTGCCCATCACATGACCAAAGTAGCTTTGGGAGGAACCGGAATATTTTTATCAGACGGTGCTACGAATGTGATGCCGGTTGCCCCGCACCGTGGCGATAAACTAACTGCCAAGCAATTGAAAGAAAATCGGCAGTCTGTTCATAATGCATGGCGTATCGGTTACAATCATTCCATGCATTCACTCATCAATGGTTTTTACCAGGGCTGGGATTTAAACCCTGCACAATTACCCATGCGATATGCCGCTACTTACAATTTCTTTTTAAGCAGCATTACCGATGCTACCCATCGCCTGAAAACATTTGTTGACCGGGCTGCCATCTCTACATTAACCGGTGATATTTTTGACGACGCAGCAACGGGACAGGGATTGCTTAATTTCTTTTTAAAGGCGATGAACTGTGGTGCCATCACCGAGGAGGAAGCAACGGCCACCGGATTAACGATAGATGAAATCCGGAGCCGCAGTTTTTATAAAATTTTGCAACGAAGAAGAAAGGCTTAGCCACAGATGAACACGGATGAACACAGATTAATACAAGGAATACAGGTAGCTACGAAAGAAGTCGGTCTTTTGCAATTGTATTTTTCATATCAACCTACCTGCCGATTCTTTAGTGCAATTGGTAATCTCATCCGTAAATTTGCTTTTTTAATAATCTCACATGACGATTGCTGTATTAGGTGCCGGAATGGTAGGCCGTGC
>JANNCC010000126.1:0-4983 GCA_031386125.1 Chitinophagaceae bacterium | reverse complement strand
TACTCAAGAAGCGAAATGGACACCTTATCTGTTAACGACGTGTTGCTGGAAGGCGAATTACCGATGACAAAGTTAAAAAGTAAAGAATTGAAATCCGGCCAGACAATTGTAATGGAAAGAAAGTTTAAAAAAAGGAACGGAGATATAATAGATGCTGAAGCCAGCTACAAAATGCTTTCAAACGGCAATACCCTTATAATTGCAAGAAATATCGCCGATCGTAAAAAGATACAGGAGAAAGAAAATAAAAATTTTGAACAACTTCGTATTTTGGCAGATTTGAACAGAGCGGTTAGCCGTGTAAAAATCCCCGAAGAAATTTATGAATTAGCACTTAAGTCTCTACACATTTCCATAGGTGCTGATAAAGCTTCAGTATTGCTTTTTGATGATAAAAATATAATGCGGTTTGTGGCCTCACTAAACCTTTCTGATGAATATAAGAAAGCAGCAAACGGGCATAGCCCTTGGGCCTCAGATGAAAAAAATGCTGTGCCTATTCTGATTTCAGATCCTTCCAGGGAGCCAACCCTGCAAAGTTTTCTGCCTGTTATTGTTCGGGAAGGCATTTGTTCTTTAGGGTTTATTCCGCTTATTCACCAGCAGCAATTGCTGGGAAAGTTTATGGTGTATTTTACTTCCGTACATTACTTCACTGATGAAGAAATTCAAATAGTCCAAAACATTGCCAATAATGTGGCTTTTGCAATATGGGAAAAGAAATCCGCAATAGCTTTAAAAGAAAGTGAAGAAAAACACCGGGCAACTTTTGAAAATAGTATGGATGCAATCCTGCTTACATCGCCTGAGGGCAGTGTGTTTGCAGCAAATCCCGCTGCCTGTTTAATGTTTGGAATGACAGAAATGGAAATTTGCCTGGCAGGCAGACAAGGTCTTGTTGATAAGGATGATCCCAATCTGCCAATCTTATTGGAAGAGCGACGTAAGACTGGAAAGGTAAAAGGAGAGTTGACATTTTTAAGAAAAGATAATTCTAGGTTTTTCGCCGAAATAAGTTCATCCGGGTTTATTGATGCAACTGGCAAAGAAAAATTCAGCATGATAATCCGGGATATTACTGAACGTAAAGCAGCAGCACAAAAAATTATAAAAGAAAAAGAACTTTCTGACACTGCCATCAACAGCTTGCCCGGGGTGTTCTACATATTTGACTCTGACCGTAACCTTTTGAAGTGGAATAAAAATTTTGAAACAGTATCTGGCTATAGTGCTGCAGAAATCGTACAAGTAAAACCAATTGATTTTTTTGCCAATGAGGATAGGGATTTGGTAAAGGATACTGTGGAAGAGATATTCCGTAAAGGCACAGCAGAGTTAGAAGCTCACTTTCTTACAAAGTCAGGCGAAAAAATTCTCTATTTTTTTACGGGTAAAACCATTAGTTATGAAGGCAAGAATTGTATGCTGGGTACAGGAATAGATATTGCAGAACTAAGAAGAACACAGCAAAACTATTCAACGTTAGTAAATACTGTTGATGGTATAGTTTGGGAAGCAGATGCACAAACATTCCAGTTTAGCTTTGTAAGCCAGCAGGCAGAACGTTTATTGGGTTACCCGGCCGAAAGATGGACAAACGAACCTTCTTTCTGGACTGATCACATTCACCCCGAAGACAGGAACGGTGCAGTGGAGTATTGCCTTAGCAGCACTCAACAGAAAAAAGCACATGAATTTGAATATCGGATGATTGCTGCCGACGGAAGAATAGTTTGGCTACGGGATATTGTTTCTGTTATTGTAAAGGATAATAAGCCATTTCAGCTCAGAGGTATTATGTTTGATATCACTGAGCAAAAAGAATCGGTTGAAGAAATGGTTAAATCAAATGCCCGGTTCCAGATGGTTTCAAAAGCAACCAGTGATATAGTATGGGATTGGGATATTGTTAATCATTCCCTCTGGTGGAATGATAATTACTATTCAAACCTGGGGTATAAAAAACATAAGGAGGTTGTACATATAGATGAATGGTATTCGCATATTCATCCGGATGATGTAAGTCGGGTTAGAAGTAATGCGCAGGAAATATTTGAAGGGAAAAATTCTATCTGGAGTGATGCTTATCAATATCTGAAAGCCGACGGAACTTATCTCAATTTTCTGGACAGAGGATTTATTATGCGGGATAAAGAGGGTAAGGCAACCCGTATGATTGGTTCGATGGTAGATATGACACCTGTTTATAGAGCCCAAAAGGAAGTAGCCGAAAGCGAAATCAGGTTTCGAACTATATATGAAACCGAGCCGGAATGTATAAAACTTTTGGGAGCTAAAGGTGAATTGCTGGATATGAACCCAGCCGGGCTTGCTATGATAGAAGCTGATAACCTGGAGATGGTAAAGGGTAGCCCGGTACTGGGAATAGTAGCACCGGAGTATCAAAAAACATTTAATAGATTAATCAATGACGTTTTTAAAGGAAAATCCGCAACTCTTGAGTTTGAAATTATCGGGTTAAAGGGAACACATCGCTGGTTGGAGACACATGCTGTGCCAATGAGGGATGCGGCAGGTGTTATTACTGCCTTGCTTGGCGTAACCCGTGATATCACCCAACGCAAAAAAGCAGAACAGGCATTAATAGAAAGTGAAGAGCAATATAGGGCATTGGTAGAAAATGCGCCAGAGGCATTGGTGGTATTTGATGCGGAGAAAAGAAAATTTGTAAGTGTTAGCGAAAGTGCTGTAACCCTTTTCAAATATTCCAAAGACGAATTTTTGAAGATTGGCCCACAGGATATAAGCCCGGAATATCAGCCGGACGGAAGTCTTAGTGATGAAGCTATAATGGATAATATCAGCAATGCTATAGCAGGCGGCAAGCCTTCTTTTGAATGGACACACTGTGATAAAGATGGCAAGCCGATACCTTGCGAAGTACGGCTGGTAAGGTTACCTTCTGAAAATAAAATACTGATTCGTGGAAGTATAATTGACATTACTGAGCGTAAAAGAGCACAGGAAGAATTACTGGAAAGCGAACGGTTCCTTAATAAATCACAGGCAGTTTCAAAAATTGGTAGTTATGTACTGGATTTTAAAACAGGAGAATGGAAATCTTCTGATGAATTGGACAATATTTTGGGATTTACATCAGATGACAAACATACAATAGACGGATGGGCGTCAGTTTTGCATCCGGATCATAAGAAAATGATGATGGAATATTTTTCAGAAGAGGTGATTGGGAAAAGGAAGCGTTTCGACAAAGAATACAAGATAATCAAGAAAAAAAGTGGAAAAGAGTGTTGGGTGCATGGAACAGGAGACTTAGAATTTGATTCCAGTGGCACACTTATCAGGATGCTGGGTGTTATTCAGGATATAACAGAACGGAAAGAAACTGATGTATTACTTAGAGAAAGCGAACAAAGATACAGCACCCTCGTAGAGCAGGCGGCGGATGCAATTGCTCTTTATGATACATCAGGAAAAATTCTGGATGTGAATACTGGCTCTGTCAACCTGCTTGGTTATAGCAAAAAAGAATTGATGAACATGTATCTGTCAGATGTTTTAACAAAAGAGGAAATGAAGGCAAAACCTGTACGATATGATATACTACAGCAAGGAGAATCAACGGTGAAGCAAAGAAAAATGAGAAGAAAAGATGGCTCGACAGTAGAAACGGAGGTAAGATCGCAGCAATTACCTGACGGTCGTTTTCTTTCAATTATAAGAGATCTTTCTGACCGTAAAAAAGCAGAACATGAGCTGAATGAATCCTACAAAGCTATCCGTAAACTTACAGGCTACCTGCAAAATATAAGAGAACAGGAAAGAACACATATTGCCAGAGAAATACATGATGAATTGGGGCAGCAATTAACCGTACTGAAAATGGATGTATCATGGCTCAATAAAAAAATTGCCAGCTCCGATGAGGTGATTAAAGATAAAATGAAAAGCCTGCTCACCATGCTGGATGAAACGGTTAAGTCTGTTAGACGCATTTCATCAGAGCTAAGGCCAAGTTTGCTGGATGATCTTGGATTGACGGCTGCCATGGAGTGGCAGCTGACAGAATTTGAAAAGAGATCTGATATTAACTGCCAGTTTATCAATCCTGGCAAGGAATTTAAATTACAGGAATCCGTTAAAACTGCTTTGTTCAGAATTTTTCAGGAGTCGTTAACAAACGTAGCCCGGCATTCTGTAGCAACTAATCTCACCGTCAATCTTTTTGAAAAAGATAATAGCCTCTGTTTATCAATTGTAGACGATGGAAAGGGATTTGATTTAAAGAAAATAGCAGATAAAAGAACCCTGGGAATTTTAGGAATGAAGGAAAGAGCAGTTATGATTAATGGAATTTATGATATAAAAAGTTCGACAGGAAAAGGAACAACCGTGTCGCTCACAATTCCATTCATGATAGAGTAAAAAAAATCGAATGCCACGAATTTTAATAGCAGATGATCATGCCATTGTTAGAAAAGGATTAAAGCACCTTTTGCTGGAGCAATATCCTGCGGCCATGATAGGAGAGGCTACAGATGCAGAAACACTTATTAACGCAGTTCTCACCAGAGAATGGGATATTGTAATTTGTGATATGAGTATGCCGGGACGAAGTGGTTTGGACGCATTGCAGCAGATAAAAAACTCTGCACCAAAATTACCTGTACTCATTATGAGTATGTACCCGGAAGATCAGTATGCCCTTCGGGTTTTAAAGGCCGGGGCTTCAGGCTATCTTGGCAAAGAAACTATTCATGACGATATTGTAAAAGCCATTGAAACGGTTCTGCTCGGCAAAAAATTTATTACACCCGCCATTGCCGAGAAATTGGCAGAAGCTTTTGATTCGGCCAGCACTTTGAAATTGCATGAAAATCTTTCTGACAGGGAATTCGATGTATTAAAACTGCTGGCATCCGGAAGAACTGTAACTGAAATAGGCGAGCAATTGTCATTAAGTGCAACTACAGTGAGCACCTACCGTTCCCGTATCATGGA
>JANNCC010000119.1:0-1950 GCA_031386125.1 Chitinophagaceae bacterium | reverse complement strand
CTGCGGTGAAGCAAGATTAAAAGTGATTTTAGAGACGGGTGAATTAGGTACGTTTGATAAAGTTCGCCGGGCCAGTGATATTGCGATGCATGCTGGTGCAGATTTTATTAAAACATCTACAGGGAAAATTGCTCCTGCTGCTACTATGCCCGTAACATTGGTGATGCTGGAAGCGATTAGAGATTTTTATTATAAAACCGGAAAAATGATTGGGATGAAACCGGCCGGTGGTATTTCCAAATCAAAATTAGCCTTGCATTATTTAGTGATGGTAAAAGAAGTGCTTGGTGAAGATTGGTTGACGAACGAATGGTTTCGCTTTGGTGCCAGCAGTTTGGCGAATGATGTGCTGATGCAGATAATGAAAGAGAAAACGGGGTTGTATCAGAGTGCAAATTATTTTAGTGTTGATTAAGGCCTCCCCAACCCCCTCCGCAGGAGGGGCTTTAGAACCCGAAAGATTAAAAAGTGTTTATTTAGTATATAGTTTAGGCTTTGAATCTATAGTGAGCTTAGCCCCGTAGGGGCGACATATTTTGATGAATAGAATTACAGAACCCTGAAAAGTGCCCTTCGATAAACTCAGGATAAACTTGCAACGAAGATGCCCAAAGTTGCTGTCGGTGGTTACATAAAAAATAATTTATGCCAGTAGTAAGGAAAAAAAAGGCAACGAAAAAAAACAACACTATCAAATTAAACTTTGATACAAGTTGGAGCTATGCCCCTGCACCCGAAAGTAAAAGTGCAGCAACGATTAATAAGCAATATGATTTGTTTATTAATGGTGAATGGCAAAAGCCATCGAGCAAAAAATATTTTGATACCATCAACCCGGCTACGGAAGAAAAGCTGAGTGAAGTGGCTGAAGCCAATGCGAATGATGTGGACAAAGCAGTGAAGGCAGCCCGAAATGCTTATGAAAAAGTATGGAAGAAAATGCCAGCAAAAGAAAGAGCCAAATATATTTTTCGAATTGCCCGCATCATGCAGGAAAAAGCATGAGAGCTGGCCATCATAGAAACATTAGACGGTGGTAAGCCGATAAAAGAGAGCCGTGACTTTGATGTGCCGACGGCAGCGAATCATTTATTTTATTACGCAGGCTGGGCTGATAAATTAGAGTATGCTTTCCCAAACAGAAAGACAGAATCGCTGGGTGTGGCCGGACAAATAACGCCATGGAATTTTCCATTGTTGATGGCTGCCTGGAAAATAGCACCGGCATTAGCAACAGGAAATACTGTTGTATTAAAACCTGCGGAAACAACTTCATTAACAACATTGAAACTGGCAGAGATAATACAAGAAGCAGATTTACCGCCAGGTGTAGTCAACATCATTACCGGTGCTGGTGAAACAGGTGCTGCTATCGTTAATCATGCTGATGTAAATAAAATTGCTTTTACCGGCTCTACCAATGTTGGTAAAATAATTCAACGGGCAATTGCTGGTACCAATAAAAAAGCAACGCTGGAATTAGGTGGTAAAGCCGCCAATATTATTTTTGAAGATGCACCTATTGACCAGGCGGTAGAAGGTGTGGTGAATGCTATCTTTTTTAACCAGGGACATGTATGTTGTGCCGGTTCAAGATTATATGTACAGGAATCAGTAGCTAAAGAAGTGATAAGAAAATTGCGGGACCGTATGCAATCATTAATTGTTGGTGACCCGATGGATAAGAACACCGACATCGGTGCTATCAATTCGAAAGAACAATTACAAATCATTCAGAAATATATTGCCATTGGTAAAAAAGAAGGGGCTGAAATGTATGAGAGTAGCTGCCCGTTGCCATCAAAAGGTTTTTGGTGCAGGCCAACCATCTTTAGTAATGTGGCGCAGAGTAACCGGATAGCACAGGAAGAAATTTTCGGGCCGGTTCTTTCTATTCTTACTTTCCGTACCGATGATGAAGTGATAGAAAAAGCAAACAATTCACCTTAC
>JANNCC010000108.1:0-1550 GCA_031386125.1 Chitinophagaceae bacterium | reverse complement strand
GCCATAGGCAACCGGATGGGTATTGCAACAAGCAAGATTCGCCAGTTTTTTATCTATACTACTTTTATAACCATGGGTTCACCAATCATTATTTACCTGGTGCTGGCTTTTTGGAGAAATATCAGGAAATATATCTGGGCTGCGAAGCGTAATCCATGGTATTATTTATGAACTGAGTTTATAAACTGAATTGGAAAAAGATAACTTGATTATCTCCGGTTGATTTTTATAGAATAACTCCCTGTTTTTAAAACTACTATCTGGAAAACTTATCTCAGTTTGATACGGGATCGATAGAGATTTCCCCTTACCTTTGCCCGCCCGTTCCGAAACGTATTTCAGGGGCATTTTATATTTAAACATTCGGGCGGGCGCCTCCAAATTATAAAGGATTAAATTATCATGGCAGACTTAAAATTTCAAAGAAACTTTGGTATTGCGGCTCATATTGACGCTGGTAAAACCACTACTACTGAACGAATTCTCCGGTATACGGGTATGATTCATAAAATCGGGGAGGTGCATGATGGCGCCGCCACTACAGACTGGATGGAGCAGGAAAAAGAAAGAGGTATTACTATTACTTCGGCTGCTGTAAGTTGCCAGTGGAATTTTCCAACTGATAAGGGTAAAGTTGATGCAAATACAAAAAAATATTATTTCAATATTATTGATACTCCAGGCCACGTTGATTTTACTGTAGAAGTTGAAAGGTCAATGAGGGTACTTGACGGATTGATTGCTTTGTTCAGCGCAGTTGATGGTGTGGAACCACAGTCAGAAACAGTATGGCGCCAGGCAAACCGTTACAATGTACCTCGTATTGGTTTTGTAAATAAAATGGATAGAGCGGGTGCAGATTTTTTAAATGTTGTAAAGCAGGTACGTGAAATGCTTGGGTCAAAAGCTGTGCCTTTACAATTACCGATTGGTGCCGAGGATGACTTTATTGGTGTGGTTGACCTGGTAAAAATGAAAGGGATTGTTTGGCATATGGAAACAGAAGGCATGACATTTGATGAAGTACCTGTGCCTGATGATATGCTCGCCGAAGCAAATGAGTGGAGAGCAAAACTTGTGGAAGCTGTAGCAGAATATGATGATAAATTGCTTGAGAAATTTTTTGATAATCCTGATTCTATTTCAGAAGATGAAATACATGAAGCTATCCGTAAAGCTACAATCGACCTGAGCATTGTGCCCATGATGTGCGGTTCTTCATTTAAAAATAAAGGAGTACAAACTGCACTGGATGCAGTATGCAGATATTTACCCGGTCCATTAGACATTGAAGCAGTTAGTGGAATAAATCCTGATACGGGTGAAACAGAAACCCGTAAACCAGATGCAAAAGAGCCATTTGCAGCACTTGCATTTAAAATTATGACTGATCCCTTTGTAGGCCGCCTGGCTTTCTTCCGGGTTTATTCTGGTCATTTAGATGCTGGTTCTTATGTACTCAATGTAAGAAGTGGTAAAAAAGAACGTATCAGCCGTATCATGAAAATGTTTGCCAACAAACAAAACCCTATTGATTTTATTGAAGCAGG
>JANNCC010000092.1:0-6851 GCA_031386125.1 Chitinophagaceae bacterium | reverse complement strand
CTCCGGTGGCTATTGATTCGTCAACCATTCTTTGTATCAATTCTCCATCTTCACAGATAAAACTGGTGCGGCCTACAGCTTTCTTAAAATATTCGGCTTCCAGTTTTACTACCAGCATTGATACGGCCGATTTACGTTTATGTAATTGCATAAGACCCAGTACACCGGTACTCATTTCTGCTGCCATTGCGAGGCTGGCAAAATAAGTAGACTTGAAAGGATTTTGCGAAAACCATTTGAATGGAACCGTTACCCGGCAATGCCTGGCATCAATATCCCTTAGCCGTACACCAGAAAAATAAGCACTAGGCAGTTTGAAAAATAAAAACATCCTGAACTTCAAAGGGTGTTTCATCAGCTTAATAAAATCACTTGCGTTGGGGTTCATTTATTCTTCTTTGTATTGTGAAGGGTCAAATACTTTCTTACTCCAGTCGGTAAAGAAAGCGGTCACCTTTTCTTTGTCATAGCTTTTTCCTGATTCAAGGTACCAGGAAGTTTGTGTATGCAGCAAATCGCCGTTCTCATTTAATATTAAAAATACCGGAAACCCAAACCGCTGCGGAAAATCATATTTCTCCAATAAGTCGTTGTTTTTGTTTTCTTTACTGTAGTTAAGATGATACACTACATAGTTACTGTTCATCAATGAGTCAAGGGATTTGTCGTTGGTTACAAACCCATTGAACCTTGCACACCAGACACACCAATTACCGCCTATTTGTATCAGCACATGTTTTCCCGAAGCTTTTGCTTCTTTTACTGCTGATGTAATTTCTTCTTTTGCATTCTCCTCCGGCTTATAGAGTTTAAATACTGTCGCCTCCTGCGAATAAGCCGAAAAAAGAAAACATACTAACGAAATTACCAGCACTAACTTTTTTGTCATTGTTATTGTTTATCAATGGCCACCACACAAGCTACCGCTTTATTGCTGTTGGCATCCACTTTAAAATAAATCCGTCCGTCGCTGGTATTATTAAATTGGGAAGAACTAATCAGGATACTTTGTAATGCCTGATTAACTTTACCAAGATAATCAGGACGGCTGCTCTGGCTGATAGCCTGATTTAAAGCGTTGTAATCTAACTCATCTTTACTTACTACAATCGCAATAAAATCTTTGTTACCCAAACTATCTGCTTCCATTGATTGAGCTTTTGGAAATAGCCGATAGCCGGTAATACCACAATAAGGCGAATGTTTGGAAACAGTTTCTCCCTGTTTCAGGTAGGGGAACAACACAAAACTGCTGTTATTAGTTTCCATACCAAAAACATAGATATAACATTCTGTTTTATTCTCAATAGACATTTTGAAACGGGTGCCTGCCTTAATGGGTGTGGTTGTCTGAAACATATTAGTACCTGTTACCCGCAATGGAATATTTTTTCCACTATTGTTATTTACCAACCCAATACTACACTCTAATGGTATGTTCGCTACATCACTTCTTTTGGGCAACGGGTCTATGCCATAAGCTTCTCTCACATATTTATTGAAATCGCCGTAGCGAACCCAGGCCACTCCGTTCTTTCCCCACTCTGGTCCCCAGCTATTCATTATCTGGAACGCACCGCCAAATTTTCTGTCATCATAACCAATTACACTCATAGCATGGCCACCCATTCCCATCTGCGATTCATCCATGCCCTGTGGTGTCCACAATTCCTTCCCCATCATATCCTGCATAAAGCTCTGCCCTACCATCATGCCGATAGCTACCGGTGCATTTTTGGCCAGGTGTTCTTTTATTCCTCTTACACTTATTTCATTTATGTTATCGCCATTGGTAATCCTTGTAAATCCATGAATAATATTCTGACGGCCAGCCTGCACATCTGAGGAACTTGGTTCCTTTTCACAATCCTGGTCATTATAAGGATATTGGCTTAATGGTACTCCGCCATTTTTCTGCATCGCTTCCATAGCCCGTTGAATGTAAGAACCCTGACAACCTTCTAACCGGATCTGGTTATATAAATAAGAAGGACTGAACTTAATCTGGTTCGGATCTTCGCCTGTGGCAGCAGCTTTTAGAATTGTTTGAGAACCATAAGCACAACTCCAGGCAACACAACTACCCTGTTGTCCCTGGTTACTTCTGTCCGGTGCATATTTTAACAATGAGACTGCTTCTGGTAATGCTTTTTGGTTATCTGCATTGTTCTCATCCAGGCCTTCATATACTTTCGCTTTATCAAATTCATTTTTATCAAAGCTGTAGCCGCTGGCAGAGAATTTTTTTACCACTTCGGCTACATTGCAAACACCGCTTTTGAAAAGCAAGAAAGCCCCAGCTCCAAGAATAAGCAACAAGAAAATCCCTTTGCCCTTAAAAAGCCCCAACAGCATCGGCAACAAAGACATCAGACCACCGCCTCCACCGGGAAGGTTTGGGCCACGACCACCGCCTCCGCCATCATCATCCTGTTGATTGCGATCTACCGGGTCGTCAGTCATTCTAATTGGCATAACAAAGAGTTTTAGTTTTAAAAGGTAATTAAAAATAGGAAGTTCAGATGGATTTAGAACGGCAATAGTGGTACGGTATAACAATTATTTTTTCCTGTTCTGCAACGATTGTGGCTAAGAATCGTCAATTTTGGTAATTATATTCAACTAATTATATGAAAAGAATTACAACCTCGCTTTTTTCTCTTTTTGCTGTTTGCACAATTGCTATTGCCCAAAAAGTAAATGGCAAATTAACATTTGAACAAGGACAGACACTGGAGGTTAGTATGAAAGTGAAAACCACTATTTCGCAACAGGCAATGGGGCAAGCTATCGATTTTAATGTAGAGGCGTCCGGCGATCATTCTTATAAAATAACAAATATCACAGAGGATAATACTACTCTTAATCACAAAGTGCAACGTATCACTTTCTCCTTCGATGGCATGGGACAAAAAAGAAGTTTTGATTCCAACATAGAAAAAGATATGAACGGGCAGTTCGGTAAGCCGATAAAAGATATGCTGGAAAAGAAATATGACATGATTATTAACCCAACCGGAAATGTGCTGATGGCCATGCCAGAAAAAATGGTATTGTCTGAAGGAGACAGCCGTATGGCAATTATTACCAGCATGCTGAAAGATGTGATGGACCTGGTGCAGCCACCCAAAAAAGGAGGACCAAGTTTTTTTAAAATAATGCCGGACGGAGAAGGTGGAAAAGGTGATGACTGGACAACTTCTTATGATGCCGGCAGTGGAAAAGTGGAAACCGGTTATACAATTGCAGATATTAATGACTCGACGATTGTTGTTGATTTTGCTGAAAAATCTGTTACAGTAACCAAGGCGGAGATGATGGGCAGCGAAACAACTACCACTATGAATAACAAATCCACCGGAAAAATTATTCTTGACCGTGCCACCGGAATCATCAGGGAGAAAACAATCAATACGGAATCAAATGGTAATACAGAAGCACCTTTTGGCACATTACCTGTTACTTCAAAAACGACTACGGTTATTACGGTAAAACCGATTACCGAAAAGTAAAGACTCAGGCTATTTCAACCTGGTTGCTGAGCAAATCCTTCATTTCATCCCGCCTGCGGATAAGATGTGCTTTATCTTTTTTTACTAATATTTCAGCAGGTTTAAATCTTGAATTATAATTAGAAGCCATTTCAAACCCATAAGCACCAGCATTATAAAAGGCCAATATATCGCCTTCCCGTATTTCATTCAATTGTCTGTCAGCGGCAAATGTATCCGTCTCGCAGATGTTGCCGGTAATAGTATAAACTTTCTCTTCACCGGTTGGGTTGGAAATATTTTCAATATAATGATAGGCATCATACATCATTGGCCTGATTAAATGATTGAGACCGCTGTCAACTGCTGCAAATACTATTGGACCGGTATCCTTTACTACCGTTACCTGTGCCAGCATATAACCACATTCACTTACTAAAAATTTTCCAGGCTCAAACCATAATTGGAATTTTTTATTGCCAGCTACAGGATGATTATCAAATGTCTCTTTTATTTTTTGTGCCAAACGATTTACATCCGTTTCTGATTCACCTGGCTTGTAGGGAACTTTAAATCCGCCCCCTAAATCAATTACTTCCAGTTCGGGAAAATGCGGAATTAGTTCAAATAATATTTCCATGCCGCTTACAAACACATCAGCATCTTTTATATCGCTTCCCGTATGGATGTGTAAGGTGCGGATAAATAAATTGGTTGATGTCACTACCTCTTCAATCTTATCTAACTGGTTAACAGGAATACCAAACTTACTGCCATCATGCCCGGTAGAAATTTTAAGATTGCCGCCTGCCATGATGTTTGGTCGTATTCTTATACCAACCGGGTAACTATGACCATATTTCTTTCCAAACTTCTCTAGGTTGGAGAGGCTGTCTATATTAATATGCACCCCGGCAACAACCGCTTCTTCTATTTCGCCGAATGCAATGCCATTGGATGTATATAAGATTCTTTGCGGCTCCACTCCTGCATGCAAAGCCAACTTTACTTCATTGATAGAGCTGCAGTCCACATTGCAGCCAATTTCATTTACATACCGGAGAATATTAATATTGGTAAGTGCCTTACTGGCATAAAAAAATTTAGTATCCAGTATTGAAAAGGCAGTAGTTAGTTTTTGATATTGCTCTTTTATTTTTTCGGCATGATAAACATACAAAGGCGTTCCAAAACTACCTGTCGCTGCTAATAGTTGTTCGTTTGATAATGACTCCCCCATAGTTGCGAATATACTGATTGAGGCTTTTATTCATATACATTAAGAGCAATTGTCCAATCATATTTTTTCCAATGAATACCGGGGCTGGCATTCTCTGGGATCAATTGCAGTTGTCTCAATAAACGAAGAATGCCCTTTTTCCCGCCAAAATCGCCGCGGAACCAGCTTAGTATGGCAGGCACTTCAACTGTAAGGTCTTTGCCATTAAAAAGCACTTCATTCTTCAGGTAAATTTTAGTTACCAGGTCAAGTTGCTTATCGATTTGCTCCGGTTTATAGAATGCAATAGGCGGACAACTTTTCGCCCCGCAATTCAATCCAAAGTGAATACGATAATCCAATTGCTCCACCCTGAATTTTTTCTCAACCCCAGACTTGAACAGTTTATTAAAATACCCCAGCGACAATTTGGCCTTGCTCCTCCGAAGTATTCCATGCTCAATCAGATCGAGACTTATGTTGTTTCCTGCTATCCGAATGAATCTATTTTTAAAAAACTTACCCCGGTTCTTATAACTGCCTGGATCTGCTTTCAATTGCAGTTGGGTGTAGGCATTGTAAATATTTAACCAGAAAGATTTTCGTTTTGCATCTGAGTCTAATTGTTTTTGCAGTTCCACGGCAGAAAGAGTAGCCAGCTCTGTCTGTGTAAGACCAGAGGCTTCTCCTGTTTTTACAGCATACAGCAGTTCTTGAGATAATTTGATACAGTCAACCTTTCCCTGTGCCATTGAAGCTGTTTTGTTCAATAAAAAAAAGAGGGCATAAAAAAAAGCAATTTTCATTGCTTTAAGTTACGTTAAATTGAAATGAAAAGTTTTACCCGGTCAACCCTCTTCTCCCTCGCCCTGTTCTTTATTTACAATCAATTCACCGCCGTTAGTTACAGCCAGTGCTTCAGCCTCATCTGCACCTTCGGCTTTCTCTCCGCCATCATGCAATCTATCTTTCATAATTGTTGGCTCTATCAATTGCTCAGCCAATACTTCTTTTATTTTCGGCAATTCGTCTGCGGAGTTGATACCGAAATAGTCCATAAAGTTTTTGGAAGTGGAATAAATCAATGGCTGACCCACTGCTTTCTCATTCCGGCCGCTGATAATAATCAGCTCTTTCTCCAATAACTTTTGCACTGCATAATCAGAACTCACTCCACGAATGGATTCTATCTCGCCTTTTGTTACCGGTTGCTTGTAAGCAATTATCGCCAGTGTTTCCAGAGAAGCAGCAGACAATCTTTTCAGAAATTTTTCACCGTTTAGCTGAGCCACTGTTTTATGAAATGCAGGCCTTGTCAGGAACTGCCAGCCACCGCCACTTTGTTTTACCTCGAAAGGATAAAAATCAGCACTATATTTTTCAGTAATTCCTTCTAAAGATGCTTCCACCTGGTCAAGGGTAATTTTATCATCCATAAAGCCCAATGCATTATTTACCAGTTCAGTTAGTTCTAACGTAGTTAATGGCTTATCGCTGGCAAAAATCAACACTTCAATATGCGGTATCAGATTAGTTATTTCCATATACAACCCCAACCCCTAAAGGGGCTTTTGACTCTTAAATAACAGAAATTCATGCTATTATTTAAGAGCCGTTTTAAAAATTAATCGAAAAGTATTTCATTGTTAAAAGAACAGCAACGAATGTACAATCAGCAATGATATGTTGAAAACTGAATTATCAACATATTGATTTGAGAAAAACCGAATAAATAAATGACTATTAAACCTAAGTCTGCTCTTTAGGGCAACCGAGCCTCAGCGAAGGTTGCGAACATCGTTCAGTGGGTTCTTTTATCCCTGTAACGCCGCCGCACCACTTACTATCTCCGTCAATTCAGTAGTAATGGCTGCCTGTCTTGCCCGGTTATAAGAAATTTTCAATCCCCGCAGCATTTCGTTGGCATTCTCACTGGCTTTGTCCATTGCCGTCATTCTGGCACCATGCTCAGAGGCATTGGAATCAAGAACAGCTTTGAATAATTGTGTGTTGAGAATTTTTGGCATCAGCTCTGCAATCAATAATTCTTTAGACGGGTCGTAGATAAAGTCTGCTTTTGTGGCACCAACCTTTTTCTCCACTTTTGGAATAGGGAGAAATCTTTCTACTTCAAATTTTTG
>JANNCC010000307.1:0-3571 GCA_031386125.1 Chitinophagaceae bacterium | reverse complement strand
GGTGGTGGCAGCGGCGGTGGCGGCGGCTACAAAGGTAAAAGCGGCGGTGGCGGCGGCGGTTATAACCGTGACCGTGGCGGCAGTGGTGGATTCAATAACGATTATTAATATTAATTAATAACGTCCCGATAGTTGAAGGATCGGGATCATGAAGCTTTAATAAGTTCGGTTCGAAAGAGCCGGACTTTTTTATTTTCACTAACTATGAATAAGAAAATACAACTATCTGCCGTAATTGCCGGTTGCATGAAATGGGGTAAATGGGGTTCCTGCTTTTCCACGTCAGCATATCTAAAGGCAATAGAAGCTTGTGTGGAAAACAATATTACCAGCTTTGACCATGCAGATATTTATGGTGATTACACTACTGAAGAAGAATTTGGCAATGCATTAAAAACCAATTTTTCTTTAAGACAAAAAATACAATTGGTTACAAAATGCGGTATTAAAATGATTTCTGCTAACAGACCTGGACATAAAATAAAATCTTATGATACAAGCAAAAAGTACATAACACAATGCGCTGAAAACTCATTAAAGAAGTTAAATACAGATTACCTGGATATGTTTCTTATTCACAGGCCAGACCCGTTGACGAATCCTGAAGAAATTGCTGAGGCGTTTACAACATTAAAACAGCAGGGAAAAGTATTACATTTTGGGGTATCAAACTTTACACCTTCGCAGGTAAGCTTGGTAAATACTTGCTTTCCGGTTGAAGTAAATCAAATCGAAATTTCGGTATTAAAACCTGAGCCGTTTCATAATGGCCAGCTGGATCAATGTATAAAAGAAAAAATAATCCCTATGGCATGGAGCCCACTTGGTGGCGGCAGTTTAATGACAGACCCCGGCACTGAAAAAAATAAAAGAGTACTGGAAGTAGCTGAGTTATTAAGCAAAAAATATGAAACTACTGTTCAAAATATCTTACTTCTATTCCTTACCAGGCATCCTGCTGCTATTATACCCGTGCTGGGCACATCAAAAATTGAAAGGCTCAAATCAGCTATGGCGATTTCCGGCTTACAAATAGAAAGCGAAGAATGGTTTATGTTGTGGCAAGCCTCTACAGGGCACAATGTTGCATAAATAGTTGAAACGAAAAAGCCACCTGTAATTACAGGTGGCTTCACCAAAAAATTCAATAAAATTCTACTGCACCACTCTCACCACACCAGCTCCATTATAAGAATGGTATTCTCCATTATACATCGCATCAGCACTTACCGGCCCCATTTTATAATTACCGGGTGACACGGCACGGACAGCATAGTAGTAAGTCTGTTTATTACTATTAGCATCCACAAAGAAATGGATTCGGTCATCTCTTACATCCAAAGCTGTTGGCGACATCGCATCTTTTATCCAATCCATGCCCGGTATCTCTTTTGTTCTTGGGTTTTCAATTTCAAAACCGGCTGGTAACAGATCGGTAATAACCACATTCTCTATCGGCGTATTGAAAGACCGTTCCAGTGTAAGTCCGATAATGATCAGATCATTTTGTTTAAAGGTATTTGAAGTGATGAGTTTACCATTCCTGTCAAAGAAATGCTTCCTCACTTTCAGATAACTGTCTTCTTCTTTATAAGCACCGCTTGCACTGATTCCTTCGGCTTGCCAAAAATAATAAAGACGACCATTACCTTTTGTTGCTATCTCAACATTGTTACCACCCAACGCTTTCATATCGCCTGTCCATTGTCCGCCATCCACTTTAGCAATTACTTTCCCATTTACTTTTATTTCAGCCGTTGCAGTAGAAATATTCGCAGCTCTTGCATGTTTACCAAGAGCAAGAAAAGCAAATGCTCTTTCCTGTGTACTCAGGTATCTCCTGCTTTTCAGTTTATCGGCCACATGTTTTACCATCGTCCCGATTTGTGCATTGCCGGGGTCCACATCAATCAAAGCATTTAATGCAATAGCTTCATCCCTTACATCAGAATAATAGCTGCCTCCTGTTTGTGCAACAGACTCCTCTCCACTAAAAGAAGCAGGCAACATAGCAGTGAAAGATTTTTTGTCACCGGCCGTTGCATAGGCTGCAGCTAATAAATAACGGCTATCCAATGCAAGCATCGGCGTATTGGCCTTATAATAGTTCATCGCAGGCACATTGGTTCTGCCTGCAAGAGCCAATACATATAATCCGTATGCCACTTCTTTCGGTGCAATTTTTTTATTCTGGTCACGGTTGTAGTAATAAGTAATGGTTTCCTTATTCTTCAACTTATTGTTGATATAGTTCAGCATCGTTTCTAACAAACTATTATCAACATCAAAGCCAGCTTTCTTTGCTTCTAATAAAAAGTGTGCCGCATAAATAGTAGTCCACCAGTCTTCTTTGCCTTCCCCATCCCATAGCGTAACAGCACCATTGTACAACTGCCGCATTTTTATTTTACGAATAGCTTCCATGATGTTGCTGTTTGCATTTGTTTTATTCTGTTGTTTGTTCAACATCATCAAATCAGACAAATCGCTGTAATAGATTTGAGGAAATGCTGCTGATATTGTTTGTTCTGTACAACCGTAAGGATATTGCACAAGATATTTTAATTGTTCGCCCAACTCCAATGCAGGAGAACGGCTCACTACCAAACTATAATTAGTACTGCCTGGAGTAAAATCACTCAACCCGATATTTACTTTTTGTGTACTACCACCAGCAATCGAACCACTGCCGGTTGATTTCTGCAACGTTGATGGCGGACGAACAGAAATTTCTGTTGCATCGGTAAACTTCTCTCCCAATCCACTTACAGTTACGGTTACTTTACCAATATTGATGATCAGGTCGGCAACTATTTTGAAAATTGCACGGCCTTCACTTTTAGCAGCAAGGCTTACCGATTGATTATTTCCCCCAACTACTTTCATCGGGCCTTCTACTCCTATTGTCGCCGTTACATTTGCAGCTTTATCAGTTGTATTAGTCAACGTTACCGGCACATTCACCGTATCACCGGGGCTTAAAAATCTTGGTAAAGCAGTACTTACAACTATCGGGTCAGCAACAGTCATCGTATTATCGGCAGCACCGAAGCTTTGACCTTTGTAAGAAACGGCCATCAATCTTAACTCGCCACTGAATTGTGGAATATCGAATTCAAATTCAGCTACCCCACTGCCGTTCGCTTTTTTAATACCACCCCAATAACTCACCACTTTTACTCTTTTAGCAGGCATCGGGTTCGACCTTTTTTCCATATCAAATGCGCCATCACCACCGGTACTGCTCAGCCTGGCTCTTACTTCTGCAAACAACAACGGATATAAATCGAATGCCGAAACCTGTAGAGCTTTCTTTTGGTAAAAATAATCGTAAGGATTTGGTGTTTTAAAATCACTTACCTGCAACACACCATTATCAACAGCAGATAACGTAACAAAACTACCGGGAGCAGCTTTCACTGTTACTTTCTGGTGTGTTTTAGAACGAACTGTTTTTTGTGCAACTACTTCTGTAGTTATTTTCCTACTTTTATCTTCTACTGTTACATTTTTAAATCCATGTGCAACAGTCAATGGAATGTCAGATACTTCATGCGGCTTAATCAATGTA
>JANNCC010000160.1:0-1869 GCA_031386125.1 Chitinophagaceae bacterium | reverse complement strand
TAATAGTTGTATCGTGGCAAAGTGAACCAGTGCCATCAGCGGCATTATAAGTTTTCAGATTAACTGAATAATTTCCGGCTGCACCTGTCCATGCGCCACTGCCGGTGCCAGGACTATTATATGGAGTAGTATTCTCAATATTAGAAGTAGGTGTAGGGCCTGTGATAGTATATTTTACACTACCTACTGTGCCTGTTGTACCAGCTTCCAGGTTATATAGTGAACCTAATTGGGCCACTGTAAACGTACTGCCATTTGTAATTGGCAAATCTGCCCCACCATTTAATTCATTGAAATATAAATTATTGACTTTAGCATTGCAGGTAGAAGGCGGGGTTGTTGTAACACACCACATATCTGTTTTTACCCAGTTGCCTGTCCCTTTAAAACCAACTCTTGTGTATTTAGCCCCTGACGGAACGGTTGCTGAAAAAGTATATAGCTGAGGTCCGGTTGGGCTATTTGCCAATACTTTATCTACTTCTACTTCTACCGAACCAGAAGATATGTAAACATTACTTGCATTATAAAAATGGATAAATACTTTGTGACTAAAGGAGTTATCATGGGTTCCAGCCCATACGTTGGCGTTTATAACTGTGCCAATTGCAAGATCAGTACCTACCACCTGGTAAACACTGTTGCTGGAGGTGTTGGTAATCTCAAAATCACCAGAAAAACTTCCGCATTTTACTGCTCCGGTTCCGGCATTAAAGTTACCGCCAGCCGATGTCCATCCGGTAGTACCACTCTCAAAACTTGGATTTACAACAAGATTGCCAGTGCAGGTACATTGTGCATTTACCTGCATAACAGAAACTGTGATGCTAAATAAAAACAAAGCACCAAATTTAAGTAATGAATTACTGAAATTTCTTTTAAAGCTGGGGTTACGGTAAAAAATAGTTTTCATGCTCAAAAATTTAAGAATGTTTACTTAGACCGGAAATAATTCCAAGCCTTCCAAATGTTTAAATATTCTGTTACGAAACAGAAAATGAACTTTGGGTTTCCAGAAGTGGATTTAGTAGGAAATTCTTAGGAATGGGGATACGGTCTTTTTCGGAGATGGGCTGCTAAAGTATAATCTATTTTGATTTTATGCAAGTTTCTACTTACCTATTTTTATAAAAACACTATTATATTTACGTAAATTTACTGTCCCTTATATTTTTACCCGTAAAAATAAGATATGCCACTTCTATGCCTTTTCTGAATTTAAAATAGTCCAACCCCTTCTTTAGAAGTCAGCAGCAATCATTTTATAGATAAGAAATATTTATCAGCCATCAAGGATAATGAATGATTGTCTGGTGTTTAAAACACTTTAAATACCGGCATATAAAAAACCCTCCTGAAATCAGGAGGGTTGAAATCTTATTATTAATAAGATAAATTAACTTTATTCAGGTTTTGCTTCTTCAGTTGCTGATTGTTCTGAGGCATCACCATCCATTTTCTTCTTCAAATCTGCTAACACACCCAGATCACCCAAAGTGGCTTTCTCTACTTTGGCCTGAACAGTCTTCACTGCCTTTCTTGTATTATCGGCTTCTACTCTTGCTTCTTTTTTAACAGCTTCTGCCTCTTCTACCTTCACCTGTTCCCAGATGCGGGTATGCGATACTACAATCCTCTTTTCGTTACGGTCAAACTCAATAACCATAAACTGTGCAGTTTCATCTGCGGCAATACTCTTACCATCCTCTTTGGAAAGGTGACGGTTAGGGGCAAAGCCTTCCAAGCCATAAGACAACTGAACTGTTGCGCCTTTATCATCTCTGCGGCTCACAGTGCCTTCATGCAGGCTGCCGATTGCAAATGTGTCCTGCAGAGAATTCCATGGATCTTCTTCCAGTTGCTTATGTC
>JANNCC010000265.1:0-1777 GCA_031386125.1 Chitinophagaceae bacterium | reverse complement strand
TACCGGGCGATAAGTAATCTGTGCATCTACCCAGGCAAAAGAAGGCAATGTGCCGGAAATGAATGTTCCTTCATAGTAGTTATCATCCTGCCATTTTACCACTGCATTAAATCCTATATTCTTACAAACATTTTCATTGCGTATACCAATATTGACCCTGTACTTAGGAGCATTAAAGAAAGTAACATCGCCGGGCGCAACATCTTTAAGAACGTCGGAGAATACATTTCCATAAACAACATAGGTCTTTATCAGCTTATACTCAAGACCAATTCCCCATCCGTTCGATTTTACAGTTTTTGTTGAATTTTGATTATAGGAAACACTATTGCTGCTAAAGTTGGAATATAATTCGAAATTCGGACCATTTTGAGATTGCACTACAGCCTGGCTTACAATAAAATCATTATAGGTACTGTAATAGAAATAAGCATCCAGTATTAATTTATTACCAAGAATTCCTTTATAGCCTATTTCACCGGATTTAACTGTCTCAGCATTTAACTTGTTAAAAACGGCTCTGACCAATTTGCTGGAATCACCAATTAACCCCTTTCTGTATTCCAATACACTGGCAGCCGTGTAACCAGGTTTAGTAGAATTCAGCTTATAATAGCTTTGAAATTCAGGTAAGGAGCCTATCAGGAAACTACTTCCACCACCAAGCCTTAAGCTGATATATTGATTCTGGTTGGAAGGGAACCGATACGATTTCTGATAAGAGATACGTAAATTATTATCCTTTGCTATACGGATAACTGCTGCATATCTTGGTGTAAACTTTCCCTCAAAATTTGTTTGTTTATCATAACGTCCGGAAACAGTCAGGGTAAGTTTATCTTTAAATAATTTTTTCTTTAATTGCATGTAACCACCGGTTTCATTTACCTTGATCGCTCCTAATGTATCGGCAAAAATGGTTCCCTGTGAATTCATCACCCATTGCTTCCATTGTATACCGGTGATAATTTCAACTTTATCAGAAAAACGTAATGCATCGGAAAGATTTACCTGTGCTTCTGCAGCAAATAGGTCAGATCTGTCAAGGAATTTTGCACCACCAGGTTTATTAACAGCCAATTTTTTAATGGTTGAAGCTGCTGCATTAAACTGAGGTGTTCCAGGTTGAAGCCTGTTTACATCAGCAGATGCACGGGCAGATGTATGTAATGTAAAATCACTTGGAAAAACATTTGAAGCACCATTCAAACGACGACCTTCAGAGAAAGTACCGAGATAAGTAGGTAACCAAACAGTACCACTGGAAGAATAGGCTTCATTTACAAAAGAACCAACTGCATCACCAATATATGAATCACCTGAATTTTCCTGGGTAGTGTATCCACGTACCATCCAGTTTTTTGCTTTCACTTCCAGTTTATGCTGCGCCATTTTGAAATTTCTCAAAGAATACCTGTTAGCTCCCGTATAAACGGTGGTACCCGTACCAAAATAAGAATTGATCGATGCTTCAATTTTATCAGTTATTTTCCAATAAAAACCAGCATTAAACTTTGCGTTAAGTGTGTTATAATCTACCAAATCCTTTTCATTGTAACCAGTTCTTGAAACATTGGAGTTTCTGTAATAAGCATTTTTAAACCCATTATAAAAAGGGAACATATTGTCAATGGTGGGCTTTACTCCTGGATTGTTTAAAAAGCCAAGAACTTGTGCCGGAAATCCGGGAAATGTAAAAAATCCATCTCTTTGCGCATTTGATGGGTACTTAGGATTGCCAATGGCACCATAGTATGCATTCAATAAGTTAACCACA
>JANNCC010000248.1:0-7550 GCA_031386125.1 Chitinophagaceae bacterium | reverse complement strand
GGGCCTTCCATTCTATATTTCTCATTAGCCTTTATAGAAGAGTATTCAAATGTGTTATCCTTGAGATTAATCAAAAATATCGTCTCTATTGACTCTGAATAAAGTGTATCCTTTAGAATAACCATATTAAATGTTGACTTTGCTTTTATTTGCCCATGTGATGTAACAGAATAAATAATCAAGAATAGTACAATGAATACTTTTTTCATAAAAATAATTTTACCAAACACTGAAATCAACTAACGCTAATTATATTATGCCAAGCTAAAAGTAAGTAAATTGGCAGATATTCAAAAACCGATTGGTTTCTCATAGTTTGTATATTTATTGTATGAAAATACCAGACCAAAAGGTTTCAGATAAAGATGAAATTGTAAAATACGCAAAAGAGTATTTAAAAGAAAATTCATTAATAGATATGAATGGATTCATCCATAGCGAAATGAAGTACCCTGATGCACCCACTTCGTTCATACGAGATGTGGCCTATCAAATGTGGGGAATAGGTATTTATGACTTTGCAGATACCTATAAAAAGGATGAATACTTATTGATTAAAAAACAATCTTGGATTGCAAGGAATCCTGTTAAGTGGGCTGTATTTATAACGGCGTTATCTGCAATAATGGCATTTGCAGGTGGGTGGCTAAGTAAAAAAGACCACTCGCAATTGCAATTCCTAAAAGACACACAACAAGACTCCCTAATACAATCTCTGAAGCAGTCCGCCGAGGATTCCGCAAAGCATAAATGAAAACTTAATGTCGACTATCACCTCCTATTAAATAATATAGTCTTGTAAGGAAAAGCCACACTTAAGTAGCTTTCCTTTCAACCTATTGACTAATTAAATTATTTAATTGATTCATAAATTGTATTCCATTTCTTCTCTTCTGCTTCGTATTTAGCCAAATCAGCCGGTTTGCCTTTAGCCTGCACTTTTTTGTATGAATAAACATCAGCAATTTTTCCAACCAGGTTCCTGTATTGTGCTTTCTCCCTTATACTCAGGCTGGTCTTTGCTGCAAAGATCGCAGCAGCCTTTTCATAAGGTATCCTTTCAATTTCAAGAGCATCGCCGTATTGTTTGTCAAGCAGATCTCTTTTGGCAATATCCTCTTTTGAAGCCATCGTTCCGGGCTTTGTCCTTTGTTTCATTTCGGCTGCATGGGCCACTCTCTTATCATTGATGATCTGAGATTTATTATAGAAGTGATCGCCTAAATACAAAAAAGCATCTATTGAATCAGGCTGGTTGGCTCCTGCTTTATTGAAAGCATTGATCATTTTAATTTCTAAAGCCGCAGAATCGAAAGCTTCAGATTCATCGCCTTTCTGGGGGTAAAATGCCCTGTAGATGATTTCTCCCATCCATTCAATGGCTTTAAAATTATTGGGGTCTGTGACCAGCACCTCTTCCACTGCTTTTATTTTGCCATCAAGGGTTGTTTGAAGACCCACTGCAAAATCAATTTTATCAAAAAAGAAGAACTCACTTGTTGGGAATAGTTCTTTGCCAAGGGCTTTATATTTTTCAAAAGAAGTATAATCTTTTTTGCCAAAGTAATGGCTAACCAGAAACCGGTATACACTTTCAAATCCGTCTCCGGTTATTCTTTTATCAGCCAGGCGGCTGTAAATCGCCGCTGCTTCATCTTTATGATCGCTTTTTTCTGCTGTAATTCCGGCAAGAATCAATACGTTGGTATCAACAGATACAGTCAGTAATTTTTTTTCAATCAGCAGGTCAGAATAACTCACTGCTTTTTTTAATTTGGCATAAGCATTTTCCCATTTTTTGCCTTGGTAATCAGTATACCCGGAAGTATAATAACTGGAATAAAGGTTTACAGGGCCGTTTTGATAGACAAGGTCGCTGATCAGACTCATGGACGGGTCCATTTCTTTATACTTTTTAAAGGCAGCATCGCCATCATCAGTCATCTGGTCTCCTGCTGCTGTATTTTTTGTTCCCTCATCCATTGATAATGTAGAGTAAATAAGTGTTTTCAGGATATAAGCCTCAGGCTTACTGGTAAATTTGGCATTCCCCATTGCTTTGTCAATATCTTCTTTTGCTTTTTTATACTGGGTGAGAATTACCATATTTTTTATTGACTCATAGCTCTGGGCATCAGCCACAAAACCAGCCAAACAGACTGATATGAACAAAAGGATTTTTTTCATCGGTATTTTTTTGTTTTAAATTACTATTTATTCTGCAACGTCCCCTATAGATGGATTTTCACCAGTTTCGGTTGCGTTATCTTTCGCCGGGCTTTCATCAGTTACGTTTTCATCTCTCAGGACTGCAGGCTGGTCATCTAACTGGGTAATAGCAGCTATTTCATCGCCTTCATCCAACTTTATTAGCTTTACTCCCTGTGTAGCCCTGCCCTGTTCGCTTACACCACTTACCGGCATCCGGATAGTTACTCCACTTTTACAGGTAATCATAATATCCTGGTTCTCCTCAACATCTAATATGCCTACGAGTGAGCCTGTTTTATCGGTTACATTAATCGTTTTTACTCCTTTACCCCCACGATTAGTGTAACGATATTCATCCACCGCTGTTCTTTTACCATATCCTTTTTCGCTTACTACCAACACCGTTTTGGATGCATCGGTTTCAGGATTTACACAAATCATACCCACCACTTCATCGTTATCATCATCCACTTCTATACCGGCCACACCAATGGCACCACGGCCTGTTGCCCTTACTTTTTCTTCGGAAAAACGGATAGCCCGGCCACTTTTCACTGCCATCATTATTTCACATTTGCCATCGGTCATTTTTGCTTCCAGCAATTCATCCCCTTCTATAATGTTGATGGCATTTACACCAGTTTGGCGGGGACGACTGAAATCCGCCAGCTCTGTTTTCTTGATGATTCCTTTCTTGGTACAGAGAACTATGTTATGTGATTTCACAAATTCCTCATCTTTTAAATCCTTTACATCAAGGATGGCTCTTACTTTATCATCTGGTGGTAACTGCATAAGGTTTTGAATGGCACGGCCTTTACCGGTCTTCTCTCCTTCTGGTATTTCATACACATTCAGCCAATACACCCTTCCTTTCTCTGTAAAGAATAGCATGGTGTGGTGTGTGGAAGCTACAAAAAGGTGCTCGATATAATCTTCTTCTCTTGTTTTTCCACCAGTAGCTCCCCTGCCACCACGGCGCTGCGATCTGAACTCATCTGCTGGTGTACGTTTGATATAACCAAGATGTGAAATTGTGATAACTACATCTTCTTCTTTAATCAGGTCTTTTATTTTTACTTCATCATCGAGATAAGTGATTTCGCTCCTGCGTTCATCACCAAATTTATCTTTTATCTCTATTAATTCTTTTTTAATCACATCAAACCGCATCCCCTCATTAGCCAGCAATTCTTTAAGGCCAGCTATCAGTTTCATCAATTCATCATACTCGGCAATAATTTTTTCCCTTTCCATTCCGGTAAGGCGTTGCAAACGCATTTCCAAAATGGCCTTGGCCTGTATTTCATCCAATCCCCAACCGGCATTTATTAAATTGTCTTTGGCAATATCAGGTGTGGCCGATGCCCGTATCAATGCAATTACCTCATCCAAATGGTCGAGAGCAATCAGGTAACCTTTTAATATATGTGCCCTTTTCTCAGCTTCTTTCAGTTCAAATTGTGTTCTTCTTACAATCACTTCATGACGGAATTCCACAAACTCACTTATCAGGTCTTTTAAGTTTAGTGTTCTTGGTCTTCCTTTTACGATAGCAACATTGTTAATACCATAAGAAGTTTGCAGGTCGGTAAGTTTATATAACTGATTAATGAGCACATTGGCAATAGCATCCTTTTTCAAATCAATTACCACCCTTGTACCTTCTTTGTTATTCGATTCATTATTTACATGAGAAATACCTTCAATCACTTTCTCATTCACTAATTCGCCGATGCGGTTAGTTAATGCATCACGGTTTACCTGGTATGGCACTTCGGTAATGATGATTTGTTCTCTGCCGTTGCCTTTTGTTTCTACTGTTAATTTACCCCGTACCACTACCCTGCCACGGCCAAAGTGCATAGCAGCTTTCACCCCTTCCATACCGTATATAATACCACCGGTTGGAAAATCAGGTGCTTTTACATGCTGCATCAACTCATCAATAGTAATTTCTTTATTATCAATATATGCAACGCATCCATCAATAACCTCGGTAAGATTATGCGGCATCATATTCGTAGCCATACCTACAGCAATACCACTGCTGCCATTCATCAGCAGTTGCGGGATACGGGTAGGTAAAATAGAAGGCTCTTTTTCTGAATCGTCAAAGTTCAGCTGAAAATCAACGGTGTCTTTTTCAATATCATCAAGCATATGCTCTCCTAAGCGGTCCAAACGAACTTCGGTGTATCGCATTGCTGCTGGATCATCCCCATCCTGGTTACCAAAGTTACCCTGGCCGTCAACTAATGTGTAGCGCATATTCCATTCCTGCGCCAGACGGGCCATCGCAAAATAAACAGAGGAGTCGCCATGTGGGTGATACTTACCCAATACCTCTCCCACTATTCTTGCAGATTTTTTATATGCCTTATTATGATTCAGTCCCAATTCATTCATCGCAAATAAAATACGGCGATGCACTGGTTTAAAACCGTCTCTTACATCAGGCAGGGCACGGCCAACTATCACCGACATTGAATAATCAATGTAGGCGGTCTTCATTTGCTCTTCGATGTTGACGGGAATGATGCGGTTACTATCCTGCGTTTCCTGTGGCTCGAGATTATCTTCCATCGTTAGTTTTTCCTTCTACTTTTAGTTGTTTTTTTTATTCGATATGTGCCGAAAAAAGACCTGTTTTCGGGGTCTGCAAATCTAACTTTTCCGGGTCGCAAAACCTGATAAAAGAAGGTGTTTTTTGAGCTATTTTTTCCACCCTTGTGGATTAGTTAAGCGACTGAAAAACAGCCGCATTCTACTTGTTGCTTTTCCCTCTAATTTCTGACTTTTTCGTCCTAATTTTCCGATTCGTTCAACTGGATTTTTTATGAAGATGATACTATTATTTGGGGCAGGAAAGTCAGCCACGGTACTTATTGACTATTTACTCGAAAATGCTATTTCAGAGAATTGGAAACTGGTACTGGTTGACGCTGACCTGAAACTGGCTCAATCAAAAATTGGTAGCTCACAAAGAGCAACAGCGATTTCATTTGATATTAATGATACAACCGAAAGAAGTAAATACATCCGGCACTCAGATATCGTTATTTCATTGCTGCCCCCCGATCTGCACATCAAAGTAGCTGAATCCTGCCTTGAAGCCGGTAAGAGTTTATTGACTGCATCTTATGTAGATGAAGCAATCAAGAGTCTGCAATCAAAAATTGAAAATAAGAAACTGCTGTTCCTGTATGAGATGGGACTTGACCCTGGCATTGATCACATGAGTGCAATGAAAATCATCGATGAAATACATGGTAAAGGCGGAAAGGTCACTTCTTTTCAATCACATTGCGGTGGATTGGTAGCCCCGGAAAGTGATGATAATCCCTGGCATTATAAAATAAGCTGGAACCCCCGCAACATTATTATGGCGGGAAAGGCCGGGGCTCACTATCGAGAGAATGGCGAAGAAAAAAAAATTGCCTATCAAGATTTGTTTACGACAGAACGAGTAGTAGAGATCCCGGAGATTGGTTTATTGAGCTGGTATCCTAACAGGGATTCACTAAGCTATACGTCGCTATATGGCCTGGAAGATGCTCCTACTTTCATCCGCACTACATTACGACATCCCGATTTTATGTATGGTTGGAAAAATATTATTGAACTAAAATTAATTGATGAAACGCCACAGTATGAAACCGATGGCAAAACATTGCAGGAAGTATTTAAAGAACATATGGATAAAAATGGTTTTAGTGAATGGCTGAGCGAAAAACTAACGGAACGGTTTGCCGAAACCAAAAGCATGATGGAATATCTTATGCAATTAATGGAAGCAGAAAATGAAGCTGAGGAAGAAGGTGCCGGACTACCCGGATCTTTTATGGCGGCTGATGATAAAGGAAATATCGAGGAAGTAGAAATTGATGCTGTAAAAAGTAAAGCGGCGGCTTTTCTTGCCCATAAAATGCATGAAGCCAATCTTACACTGAAGCAACTTTTCTTTTTGGGATTAGATGACAAGGATACATTAGTAAATAAAGGTTTTTGCAGCCCTGCTGATATTCTGCAATTTGCAGTTGAGAAAAAATTAGCACTTCGGCCTTACGATAAGGATATGATTGTGATGTTGCATGAGATAGAATATCGAGTCGGGAATCAGGAGTCTGGAATCAGGAGTTCGTTAGTTGTAAAAGGAGAAAATAGTTTACGAACAGCGATGGCTAAGACGGTTGGCCTGCCACTTGGGATTGCAGCCAAGCATATTTTAAATGGAAAAATAAAAATGACCGGTTTGCAAATTCCTACTTCAAAAGAAATATATGAGCCGGTGCTTACGGAACTTGAAAAATATGGAGTGAGATTTCAGGAGGAGAAGAAATAAAGATTATAGTACTTCCATATTTTTTGTTGCAAGCACTTTATAACTAACATCCCGCAACACAATTTTATACTTCCCTTTTCGGAGATACAAACAATAATAACCTTCCCGGTTGGTGATATAAGTATGGTCGGCTGGTACAATATAGTTTAGTAAGTCGGTGCTATATTCATTTTCATAATAGGCCTGTACAAAAAACAGCATCTTCTCTGTTGGTTGTATCAGTGTGGCTTTTCTTTCACCGTTTAACGAAAGCCAGGTAGGCCGGTTATGCTGATAAGTGGTGGCCGGGTGCATCACTATTACATCATATCCTTTTTTTTCCATCGGGTTAAAAGGCCGTTTGTTCTGATAAATAATCGATGGTGTATTAATCGTAAACCTCGCATTAAAATACTGGTAGAATATCCTCCCGTATTCAAAGTCACTTCCCTCCGTCATATCGGTCTGGTCAATCGTAAACGGGTCAATACCACTTATTTTTTTGAACCATAAAGCCATAGGTGTATAATCACCGATCTTCTCCTCAGAGATATGCCCGTAGCCGGCATGAACTAATATTTTAGCCGAAGGATCATTTTTAATAACGGAATAAATATTTTGTGCCTGCATAGAATCTCTTTGCGAAGCGGTATGTTTTGCTGCCGTGGTGTCTTCGTAAGAAATTAGTTTATATCCCAGCTGTAATGCTTTTCTTACTAACTCTCCAGCCACCGGTTCATAAGTATAGTAGCCGGTAAACACATTTAATGAGTCGAGGCATTTGTTTGCGTAGTTATTAAATGCTTCCATGGCAAGATAGCGGTAACCTTCTTTGTATAAATCCTCCAATAGGCTATAAGTAAAAGTCCTGTGTACCGGTTTGGCATGTGATTCATTAATCATTATCACATTGTAATGCGACGCATTGCTGATAATGGAAGCCTTTGCAGGCACATACTGGATATTTTTCAGCTTACTGATTGTGTCAGCGATAATGCCAACTGCAGTGGAGGAT
>JANNCC010000237.1:0-18072 GCA_031386125.1 Chitinophagaceae bacterium | reverse complement strand
TATGACGGGACTTGGACACAGTTATCTGAAATTGGGGTACACCCTGGCTAATTCCAGCGACTTACTGAAGTAAGAAAAAGCGGAATCTGATTTATTTAACAGGTTGTAGGAATCGCCAATGTTTAATGCAATATAGTATTTCAAATCTTCAACATTACTCAACCGGATAACAGAATCTGCCTGAAAGTAATATTCCAGTGCCTTTCGATATTCTTCCTGATCCCGGTACACTGTACCGATACTTATCAGCACACTGGCAAGGTTCCGGGGATTCTTTCTTTTTTCTTCAAGTGTTAACTTTTGAATATTTAATTCTAATGAACGGGGATAGTTCCCTATTTTTCGAAGGGTGCTGGCTAAAATACTAAGCGCCTTTGATTCCCCTTCAACATAATTTATACTCCGGGCAAGTGATAATGCGTAGTAGGATATTGCGAGAGCTGTATCCGGGTTATATACATTGGTAGCACGGGCCAGGTGGTACATCAGGTTTACCCGGTTACTGTCAATTTTTTCTGTTTCCAGTAGTTTGCTCAGGCTGTCTGCTGTTGCTTTTTGTGGAAATGCCCTGACAGAAAGCAATAAAGAAATAAATAAAAAGCAGTACCATTTAGCTGATACTGTTATGCAAAGAGATTTAGCAGGTATTTTTGGTATCATTTAAGAAGATAGACAGGACTAAATTAATTATTAATAACTATTTCAAAGATATTTTCTCTATAAAATGAATTTTTAATTTTAATACAGCCCAATAAATTTAATTTTGGGATGCTAAAAAGAACAGACACAAACCATTTCATTCCCAAATGAAAAGAATAAAAATAGTTGTACTTCTCCTTTCTATTTTCGCCTCTTGTAAAGGGCCTGCAAGAACAATTGTTAACCGGCCTGCTTTAATTCCTTCGTTTATCCAGGGCAATTTTAGTGATGATTATGGTATCCGTTATAACATCAGCAATACTTTATGGATTCAGCATCCCAATATAAAATATCATATCATCCAATGGAATGATAAAGAGCAATACCTGCTGGCAAAAAATGCGGATACAAATCCCAGTGAAGTTGGGCTATTTACCCGTATTGATTTTATGAGATTTGAGAGTATGGAACCTTTTACCTGGGGTTTCTGCTTAACGGTGTTTGATGCAAAAACTAAAAAGGAGGCAGTAACAAAGGCACAGGCTGACAGACAGAATCCCAAAAAAGGTTGCAGTGGTTATCCGTTCTCAAGAATGAAAAAAGCAGAGTAATTACAAAAAAATTACATCATTGTCATTTAGTTCTCTTTTAAAAAAGAACTTACTGGGGAAAGCTAACAAAAGCGATAAAAAATCAAACAACACAAACCAGAAGAAGAACCTGTAGACAGTTAATACATACAGAAAGCAGGAAGTGGCACCGCTAAGAATAAGCCACCACATTCTTATCCTATAATATCTCCGATGAAAAATAAGCTTTTCATCAAAGTCAATGATGCCCTGCATTTTTTCTTTCTGCTTACGCAAATAAAAACTGTAAAGAAGGGCAAGTCCAATCATCCCTATAAGTAGCACATCCGTGGTAATCTTTGATCCGGCAGTATTCCAGGGGATGATATAAAAACTATTTTTTACAAGAACAACCGAGGCCACCGCCATCAAACACATAATAGTCAGAAAATTAAGATGTATTTTCTTGTACACTTTCATGTCAACTATTTTCACCATTGGCTCCATACGCTAAATAATTGCTGTGAAAGTAGTTGTTTCTTAACTTAACAACGATGTGGCGGCGGGTTACTATTTTTGTCTAACTAATTTTATTGACAGAGGTCATTAAACTAACCAATCAAACAATGTCTGAGTTTCATTTCACCCCATTCCCGGAGCTAACAACTGAGCGACTCTTACTAAGAAGGATAACGATGGACGATGCTCTGGCTATTTTCTTTCTCCGGTCGAACGAAACAATACTTCGGTTCATCGGAAAAGAACCGGCAGCTTCAATAAATGAAGCGGAGGAGTTTATTCAGCGGATTAATACTTCTATAGAAACTAATGAATCTGTTATGTGGGGCATAACGTTGCGGAGCAATTCTGCCGAAGTTATCGGCACCATTTGTTATTGGCGGCTGCAACCGGAAAACTACCGGGCAGAAATTGGTTATGCCTTGCATCCTGAGTACTGGAGAAAAGGAATTATGAAAGAAGCAATACAAAAAGTGCTTGAATATGGTTTTGAAACAATGAGGCTGCACAGTATCGAAGCCCGGATAAGTGTAGAAAATATTGCATCTGCCTCTATCCTGGAAGCTACAGGGTTTGTAAAAGAGGCTCATTTAAAAGAGGAGTTTTTTTTCAGGGAAAATTTTCTGGACACAATTATTTATTCCCGGCTTCAATAAAATATTGATGATGCTTCGCCCGATAGACAATTATTTTTTGCAACAGGATGAGCCCATTAAGAGTTGCCTGCAATTTTTACGGGAATATATTTTGAAGTTGGATAAAACTATTACTGAAAAGTGGCATTATGGGATGCCATTTTATTATTATAGGGATAAAAGAATATGTTATCTCTGGGTTCATAAAAAAATGAACCAGCCTTATCTAGGTATTGTGGAAGGAAGGAGTATCAAGCATTCTGACCTGCTGTTAGAGAAAAGGGCAAAAATGAAAATATTATTGATTGATGCCGGCAAAAATGTTCCGGTGGGGAAGATTAGAACAATTGTAAAAGAAGCAATTTTAATTTATAACTAATGCAAATAACATTCAGAGAAGCCAATCCGGCCGACATACCACAAATACAGATAGTACGAAACGCTGTAACCGAAAACACTTTATCCGACCCTGCATTGGTTCCTGATGCAGATGTGGAAGATTACATTACCCGGCGGGGGAAGGGTTGGGTTTGTGAAATCGCTGACATCATTGTTGGGTTTTCAATTGTATCCATTCCGGATAAAAATGTGTGGGCATTATTTATTCAACCCGGCTTTGATAAAAGAGGGATTGGCAAAAGACTGCATGAGGAAATGATGAACTGGTATTTTGCCCAAACCAATGAAACTATCTGGCTAAGCACTTCTCCCGGCACCAGGGCTGAGCAGTTTTACCGCAAAGCCGGATGGACTGAAGTGGGATCCTATGGAAAAGGGGAGGTAAAGTTTGAAATGTCGGCAGAACAATGGGAAAGCCGTATTAAAGTAAAGTCAATTTGAAATATCTTTAGAGCAAAAGCAACCTGTATTGGTCTGGTTGTTGTCTAATTACCAGTAATATAAACATCACTATCATGAATAAACTTGCTTTTACCTTTTTCCCATTCTTAGCGGCTGGTTTTATGCTTGCTAATGACAGTTTCTGCACAAAAAAAACAGCCAAAACCTATCATGTCAATCAGCTCGATGGCCCTTACGTTTCATACAATGGCAACCAGGTGTTTGTAAAATATATAATGAACGACCATGGAAAAAAAATGGTAAAGCAAGACAGTATGCCATTGTCCGAAAAAGGTAACCTCTCTCTAAATGTGCTAACCGATGAAGAGGGTAAAACATTTATAGTAAAGCTGAAATCGCAGTTACAAAACGAAAAAACTGAATTTTCCAACGTAAGCAAACAATTTATAGTATCAGATATTGAAGGGAATTTCGGAGCCTTTCGCAAATTATTGCAAGGCAATAACGTAATAGATGCAAACTTTAACTGGACATTTGGCGAAGGGCATCTTGTACTCACCGGCGACTTTGTGGACAGGGGTATTCAACAAACAGAAGTTCTCTGGCTTATTTATTCGCTAGAGGAAAAGGCCAAAGCAGCTGGAGGCTATGTACACTTCGTACTAGGCAATCATGAAATAATGAATATGAGTGGCGACCTCCGCTATCTTAATCCCAAGTATATTGAAAATGCCAGCCTGCTGAATGAAAATTTCGTATCGCTGTATGGCGAAAGTTCGGAAATCGGCAGATGGCTGAGAACTAAAAACGTAGTGGAGAAAATCGACAATATACTATTTTGCCATGCGGGAATATCTGCCGCTGTTAACAGGATGGATCTCTCGACTTCAAAAATAAATAAACTGGTACGACCTTATTTCGCTGACAGCACTTATCAATATAATACCCCTGAAACAGATACTTTGTATAGCGACCTTGGCCCATTCTGGTACAGGGGTTATTATTCAGGCACTGTTAAAGCCAGTGCCATGCAGGTTGACAGTACACTTGCAGCCTACAAAGTAAAACATATTGCTACCGGTCACACTGTTGTAGCAGACACCATCAGTGTTTTATTTGGGGGTAAAGTAATAAATACTGATGTTCATCATGCGAAGGGGCATACAGAGGGGCTGCTGATTGAAAACGGTAATTATTACAGAGTAACATCGCTGGGGGAGAAATTTCTGGTGATGAGTCGGTAGCAACCCTGTTGGTAAATTTTGTTCAAATAATTTTACTGCTCTAAAAAGAATACCTATTTTGTTACGGTGTATTCGGTTATCTGCCTGCAATATCTATACAGGTTATACCTCAAATATCCAAACATCATATTTTACATTAAACCTCAAACCAGGAATTATGAAAAAAGCACTGATTTTTTTAATAGCTCTAAGCTTGTTCACAGCTTGTAAAAACGATAAGAGTACAAAAGATAATTCAAACCGTGCCAAAGATGATTATCGTGACAGCGATAAGAATACTAAAAGCGATGACAAAGAAAAGACTACAACTGATTATACAGAAGACAAAAACGATGATGACACGAAGACAGAAAATGATGATAATTCAAAAGATCAGGGTGATTTCAGCGGAGGAGGATGGCCGCAAGTTGAGCGGACTGCATTTATAAAAAGTTGCGAAAGAGAGGCGATAGCAAAAGGCCAGACACGGCTTGTGGCTGAAAGCTATTGTGAATGTATGCTTGATAAGATAGAAAGTGCCTATCCTGATATAAGAGATGCAGCTAAAATCACCGAAGCCGATGTTGAAAGAATTGGCATGAAATACAAAGACAAATGTCTGGAAGAGCATTGATACGAAGGAATTTTTAAAACTAAGGAAAGCTTGAAACACAATGGTTTCAGGCTTTCGCTTTTTAGGTTTTATCCGCTTTCCCACTTAAATTTGCCTCCCGATAACTATCGGGATAAAACTGAGATAAAAGATGGCAAGATCTATTGCATTTCGGGATGCCCTTAGGGAAGCGATGACGGAAGAAATGAGGCGGGACAATAGAGTTTATCTAATGGGGGAAGAAGTAGCCGAGTATAATGGTGCTTATAAAGTAAGCCAGGGTATGTTGGCCGAGTTTGGGCCTAAGAGAGTTATTGACACACCCATTTCTGAGCTGGGTTTTACAGCCGTAGGAGTTGGTTCAGCTCAAAATGGTCTTCGTCCAATTGTTGAATACATGACCTGGAACTTCGCCGTTCTAGCTTTAGATCAAATTCTTAACACTGCTTCTAAAATGCTGGCAATGAGTGGTGGACAAGTTTCTTGTCCAATTGTTTTTAGAGGTGGTAACGGTTCTGCTGGTCAGCTTGGAGCACAGCACTCTACTGCTTTTGAAGCATTGTATGCCAATATTCCCGGTATCAAGGTTGTTTCACCAAGTAATGGTTATGATGCCAAGGGATTATTGAAACAGGCCATCCGCTATGAAGAGGATCCGGTAATGTTTATGGAAAGTGAGCAGATGTATGGTGATAAAAGCGAAGTACCTGTCGAAGAGTATTATATAGAACTGGGAAAGGCAGATATAAAAAGAGCAGGCCGTGATGTAACGATAGTCTCTTTTAATAAGATGATGAAAGTGGCTCTTGCTGCGGCTACAGAATTGGAAAAAGAAAATATCAGTGCAGAGGTAATTGACCTTCGTACCATTCGTCCGCTTGACTGGATGACAATTCTTGAAAGTGTAAAGAAAACTAACCGCCTTGTAATAGTAGAAGAACAGTGGCCGTTTGCTTCTGTTTCTTCTGAAATCACTTACCGCATACAAAAAGAAGGTTTTGATTATTTAGATGCACCTATCCGCCGCATAACTGCTGCTGATGCCCCTTTGCATTATGCCCCCAACTTAGTAGCTGCTGCTTTACCCGATGTGCCAAGAACAGTAAAGCTGGTAAAAGAAGTTATGTATCATAAAAAATAATTGCAATACTTTAAACTGTTTAGACGCCTTGCATCATGCAGGGCTTTTTTAGTCCACCCGAATGTGTTAGTAGAATTACCGTAAAAAAATATTTCAGAAACTGTGCAACGGTTTGCGTAATTAATCGCATCTTCGTCACGGTTTTTCATAGGATATTGGATTTTATAACGAGGCTGGGTTTCTACCCGGCCTCTATTATTTTAAGCCCATCCCGGCACTGTTCTTGTTTTGCTTCGCTTCAAATCATTTATTTTTACTTCTTAAACCAACCATTAATGGCAGATATATTGATTATTGACGATGAAAAGGCAATCCGCAAAACGCTGACAGAAATATTATCGTTTGAAGGCTATAAAATAGACGAAGCAGCCGACGGGGAAGAGGGATTGAAAAAGTTCAAAGAAAAAACCTTTGACCTTGTGCTTTGCGATATTAAGATGCCTAAGTTGGATGGCATTGAATTTCTGCAAAAAGCCGGGGAGGTAAATTCCGATGTTCCCATAATTATGATTTCCGGCCACGGTAATATTGAAACGGCGGTAGATGCCGTTAAAAAAGGGGCTTACGATTACATCTCGAAACCACCTGACCTGAACCGCCTGCTGATAACCATTCGCAATGCGATGGATAAAAGCAGCCTGGTAACGGAAACCAAAGTGCTGAAAAGAAGGGTGAGCAAAGTGCAGGAAATGATCGGCGAGTCATCACCTATCAAAAAAATAAAGGAAACGATTGAGAAAGTAGCTCCAACAGATGCCAGGATATTAATTACCGGTGATAATGGGGTGGGTAAGGAACTGGTGGCCCGTTGGGTACATGAAAAAAGCAACCGGGCTACCGGGCCAATTGTAGAAGTAAACTGTGCGGCCATTCCGACTGAGTTGATAGAAAGTGAATTGTTCGGGCATGAAAAAGGCTCTTTTACATCTGCGATAAAACAACGCATCGGTAAGTTTGAATCTGCAAATGGCGGCACACTCTTTCTGGATGAAATTGGGGATATGAGTGCCAATGCACAGGCCAAAGTGTTGCGGGCATTGCAGGAAGGAAAAATAACAAGGGTAGGGGCTGATAAAGATATTTCTGTAGATGTGAGAGTGATTGCAGCTACTAACAAAGACTTGCTAAAGGAAGTAGATGCTAAAAACTTTCGTCTCGATTTGTATCATCGTCTGAGTGTAATCCTGATTCATGTTCCATCTTTAAACGAACGGCGGGATGATATTCCGCTGTTAGTAGCCCAATTTCTCACTGATATATGTTCGGATTATGGCATTGCCGAAAAACCAATTGATGAGGATGCTATCAAGTTACTGCAACAATACAACTGGACGGGTAATATCCGGGAGTTAAGAAATGTGGTGGAGCGGCTTGTTATCTTATCCGGTAAATCTATTATGGCAGAGGATATCAGGAGCTATGTGATGCCGAAGTAACGGATCCTGCTTCCTTCGCAAACTCAATCAACTCTTCCAGCGAACGGAGAATACGCAGATTACCCGGAACTTTTTCAATGCATTTGCAAGCAGGGCCTGAAACAACTATTTTCTTATCCGGGAAATTATTACACAGCAAAGAGATATAAGTATTCAATCCGTCATTGTTAAGACTGGTAATGACATGAGCATACAAATGAGTGGCCGGATGATGTTGCAGGTAGTACGTCAGACAGTCCGCTGAAACATTTGCCCCGAAATAAGTTGTATGGCCACTATACTTCCTGAAAAAATAATTGGCTGTTAGTAGTGGAATTTCATGTTGCTCCCCCGAAGGTGCAAATACAACAATATTCACTGCACAGTTATTGCCAATTTCTAATCCGTCTGTTGCAAGTATTATTTTTTTACGGATGATATGGCTGGTAAAATGCTCCTGTGCAGGTATCACATTATTGGTCATCCATAACAAGCCAATGCGTTGCAAAAAAGGATAGAAAACATTGATGATACATTTTTCAAGACCAATCCGCACTACCAGATAGTTAACAATTTTTTCAAATTTCTCTTTGTCAAAATCAACTCCGGCTTCAATTAGTTGGTGAACAAACGTCTCTTGGTTATCATCCCTGATGCAGGAAGACTCAACGAGTTCCTGTATTTGCCCTGAGTTCAACCTGGCAATCTTCGATATTTTATACCCATTATGATAAAGAAATGAAATCCGCAACAATTCCTTCAGGTCGTCATTATCATAAATGCGATGTTGGCTTTCTTTTCTTTTCGGTATAAACAACTTGTACCGCTGTTCCCAGATGCGAAGGGTGTGGGCTTTGATTCCACAAAGGTTTTCAATATCTCTGATGGTGAAATGGTTCATTAATAAGGCTGTAAAGTAGAATTTATTTGGGGCAAAACCTGTCCCGGTTTTAGCAAAACTTTGAATATTAAAATTTTGATACGCAAATATTTACAATACTTTTGTCAGCTATAAAATACGGCTCATGCCCTTAAATCAATTATTCATCGTTTACCTTATAGGTACCCTGATTGTTTTCCTTCCTTCTGTTGGTTTTGCCAAACTGTTTGTGAAAGCGGGGGTGCCTGCCTGGAAGGCTTATGTTCCTTTCTACAATACCTGGGTAATGCAGGAGTTGACCAAACGACCCAAGCATTGGGTTTTCTGGCAATTTATTCCCGTTGTTGGCTGGTTTATCAGCCCCGGTATTTTTATCGAATTTGCAAAAGTGTTTGGCAAGTTTGGCTTAGGTCATCATACAGCGGCTTCGTTAGTTGCCCCTGTTTATTTTCCTTACCTGGCTTACAAGGAAGACCCAAAATTCATAGGCCCGGAAGCAGTATTGAAGTATAAGAAAAAGGGATGGAGAGAATGGATAGACGCCGCCATTTTCGCCGTAGTAGCTGCCACGTTAATCCGCACTTTTGTTTTCGAGGCATACACTATTCCAAGTTCGTCTATGGAAAAGACTTTGCTGGTAAGAGATTTTCTGTTTGTAAGTAAATTGAGCTACGGCCCACGGATACCTAACACACCGTTATCTGTTCCATTTGTGCATAACTATTTGCCGATAGGTAGCAGAAAATCATATTCAACGGCCATTAAATTGCCTTATATGAGATGGTTTGCCACATCCCCTAAAGCCGGTGATGTGGTAGTGTTTAATTTCCCGGCTGGTGACACGGTTATCAATTTACCCGACTACCAGTCCAAAGACCCTTATTATGATGTTTGTCGCCGCCTGGGACATGGAGACATTAATGCCGGACGTAAGATTGTTTTAGGTGATCCGGGTACTTATCCATTGGCTATCCACCCGGCTGATAAATCAGATAACTATATCAAAAGATGTGTAGCTGCCTCAGGTGATATTCTTGAGGTAAGAGAAGGGCAGGTTTATTTAAATGGAAAGAAAAGTGTTCCCCCGCCAAATGCTCAGTACACTTATAGCTTCAAATCCAAAGTGCAACTTAACAGCGATTTGATGAAAGAAGATTTTGAAATTACCGAATATGGCTTTAACCAGCAGGATGGCAGTATTACCGCCAACATCCCGTATAAGACGGTAGAGAAATTCAGTAAGCAGTCTTTTTTTGCGAGTCCGCTGGTGGCAGATAACGAAGTTTATAATTCAGCTGATGTAAACGATTTTAATAACATGACTACCTCCGGAGATGTTTTTCCGCAGGACACCTTGCATAAATGGACGAAAGATAACTTTGGCCCTGTTTGGATTCCTAAAAAGAATGCTTCTGTTTCATTAAATGATTCAACCTATTCTTTATATGAAAGGGCTATCAGAGTGTATGAAAAAAATAACCTGGAAAGAAAAGAGGGGAAAATCTATCTGAATGGAAAAGAAGCGTCGGCTTATACTTTTAAAATGGATTACTACTGGATGATGGGAGATAACCGCCATGGCTCTCAGGATTCAAGATTCTGGGGTTTTGTACCAGAAGACAGAATTGTGGGCAAAGCCTGGATGATTTGGTTTAGTTGGGATGGCGGGCCACGATGGAAAAGGTTCTTCAAGTTTGTAAAATAAAATTGTAACTTTAAATGCCCTTGATAAAAATCAGGGGCATTCTTGTTTTTCATCCAATCTTATTACATGAAGGAAAATAAATTTGAGTTTGAATACGAAGTGTATAACGACAGCAGCGAACTGAATGAACAGGATGCCTGGTTGCTTACTGAAGCCAGAACGGTTACTGAAAATGCCTATGCACCATATTCAAACTTTCATGTGGGTGCAGTTGCCATGATGGAAAATGGAGAGGTAGTAGCTGGCACTAACCAGGAAAATGCTTCCTATCCGGTGGGCATTTGTGCAGAAAGAGTTTTATTAGGCACTATTGCCACCTTGCATCCCCATGTGCCGGTTAAAAGTATTGCTGTCAGTTATAACAGCAGTGAAGTAAAAAGCGACCATCCAATATCTCCCTGTGGCATGTGCCGCCAGGCATTGCTGGAGTATGAAACAAGAACAAGCAAACCAATCCGGTTGATATTAAGCGGACAAGAGGGGAAAGTGTTTATTATTAAGACGGCGACTTTTTTGTTACCGTTTGCTTTTACAAAGGATGAGCTGATATAAATTAAAATAATGTTTGCACCCCATGTGCCACTTTTGCTTCTAATTCTAACAACCATTTCTTTCTCCAAAGGCCACCGGCATAGCCAACCAAAGTTTTGTCAGAGCCAATTACTCTATGACAGGGAACAATGATGGCAATATTATTTCTTCCATTAGCATTGGCAACTGCTCTTGTTGCTTTGGTATCACCAGTTTTTCTTGCTAATTCAAGATAGCTTATAGTCTTACCAAACGGAATTTGTGTAAGTATGCTCCAAACATCCTGCTGAAAAGGAGTGCCGGGCTGGTTGAGTGGTAATTCAAAAATTCTGCGCTGCCCGTTAAAATATTGTATCAATTGCTCAACACAGTTAATAAGCATTAGCGGAATATGTTTTTTATTTCCTTCTGCCTTAGTTGATGTATCATGAAATGTTACTTCGCTGATGTAGTCGTTCGTGCCGCTGATCTTCAGCAAGCCTACTGGAGAGTGATAATATGTAGTGTAAGTTTCAGACATTATCAGCCAATCTTCATTCCGTTTAGTGTGGCTTGTGACGGCTTTAGTAAAATTACGTCTTTGTTTTCATCATATACACCCAGTACTAAGCACTCACTGATGAAGTCAGCTATCTGTTTAGGTGGAAAATTGACAACTGCAATCACCTGACGATTCAGTAAATCCTCTTTTTTATAATGTGCGGTTATCTGCGCCGACGATTTTTTGATGCCAATATCACTGCCAAAATCAATCGTAAGCTGGTAGGCCGGTTTCCGGGCTTTGGGAAAATCGTTTACAGCTGTAATTGTGCCGACCCGCATATCTATTTTTTCAAAATCGTCCCAGTTGATGGTCATCTTATAATTTTAATGTAAACTTGGTGAAAATTTACAACAATGACTCCTGTAAAAAAAGGCAGCTCCATTTCAAGAAGAGATTTTGTCCGCAATTCAGCATTGGTTGGGGCTGGTTTCTTTATTGTTCCCCGCCATGTATTAGGCCGTGGTTTTATTGCACCAAGTGATAAACTGAATATTGCCGGAATAGGAGTTGGTGGAAAAGGTGAAAGCGACTTATCAGAGTTTGCGAAAAGCCCTTTTGTAAACATTGTCGCCTTATGCGATGTGGATGACAGGGAAGCTAAAAAATCAAGAGAGAAATTTCCCAAAGCTTCTTATTACAAAGATTTCCGGGAGATGCTGGCAAAAGAGAAAAATAATATTGATGCCTGTAGTATTTCAACGCCGGATAACATTCATGCTGTGGCCACATTAGGAGCTATGCAATTGGGCAAGCATGTTTATACCCAAAAGCCATTAACCCACGACATCTACGAAGCAAGAATTCTGACACAGGCAGAAAAAAAATATAAAGTTATAACGCAAATGGGCAACCAGGGCGGCTCTGGTGATGGTGTTCGCAAGGCAAAAGAAATGATAGATGCAGGCATGATAGGAAGAGTAACAGAAGCACAGGCATGGACAAATCGTCCGGTGTGGCCACAGGGAATTCCAACACCAACGGGTAAACATGATATACCAAAGGAACTGGACTGGAACCTATGGCTCGGTCCTGCAAAGAACATAGATTACAATCCTGCATACCTGCCATTTAACTGGAGGGGCTGGTGGGCTTTTGGTACAGGTGCATTAGGGGATATGGCCTGTCATATTATGGATCCTATTTACAGGATATTGCCGATTCTTTATCCTGAATCTGCAGAATGCAGCGTAGCAAGTTTATGGAAAGAAATGTGGAATGATACGCAGAATACTGATGCTTGTCCGCCTTCTTCCATTATTCATTTAACATATCCAAGGACAGATGGAAAAGGAAAAATTAATGTGTCATGGCATGATGGGGGATTATTGCCAGAGAGACCGAAGGAATTATTGCCAGATGAGCCATTTGGCAACTGGGATGGCGGTGTATTATTTATTGGCACTAAAGGAAAATTATTATTGGATTGTTATGGGGGCAATCCGAGATTGTTACCAACTACGCTAATGAAAGAAAAGAAGATGCCAAAGGAGACTATCAAAAGAGTTCCCGAAGGGCATTACCTGCAATGGGTAAATGCCTGCAAAGCTGGCTATGGCAATGCAGAAACAAGTTCTCCTTTTTCTTATGCGGGGCCGTTTACTGAAAGTATACTAATGGGTAATCTTGCTATCCGTAGCTGGATGATGAAAAATCCAACCCTGAAAGGATGGGAGGATAAATACCTTGGCCGTAAGAGATTGTTGTGGGATGCTGTTAATATGAAGGTGACCAACTTTGATGAAGCCAATCAATTTGTAAAGAGGGATTACAGGGATGGATATAGTATGAGCTTGTAAAATAATATCAGCTATCCAATAATTTGGCGAGTTCTATCAACTCGGCTTGTTTATACCGGTCTTTATCGCTATCAAAGCATTTACTGAATTCTTCCAGCAGTTGTTGGATAACCTGTTTGTTCTTCTGTGGTTTGAAATAAGAACCAACAGGAGGAACGGAGATGCGTTTGAAATAATTATCAACGTCCTGTTGCGTAAAAACCTGACCGGATGTTGGGTCTATAAAGAATTCAATCTTATGAATCGGGTTAGGAAGGTTCTCATCCGAATAGCCCGGTTTGAAATATGCAATGATGAATTGTTTGGGAATGTTGATAGCCCTTACCGGAATATCCAACAACTCGCAGAGTATCAGATATAAAATTCCATTGCTGATTTGATTTCCCCTTTTTGCCTCTAATGTTTTATGAAGGAGGAACTCGTTGGGCTCTTTATAATTCGTTTCTCCGCCTTTTAAACCATAATAACTGTATAAAATACTGGTAACAATATTTATTTGTTCGAGCGGAGTGAGGTAATTGTTTAACTCCAACCAGATATTACGCCTTACTTTTTCTATTTCCTGTAATACTGGAGTAGTGGAAACTTCAGGGTATTGAAATTTTCCGGACAGCATAGTCCCCAGCATCAGATCATGATGACCGGAAATACTCCATTGGCGAAAATCTTCTTTAAGGTCGGTGAAGTGAAGGCGGTGAATCAGCAACTCAATCCTGGTCTGTATTTCTTCATGGGGAGTCGTTTCCCACAGATGTTCCAAGTTGGGAATTATATTTTTACCGTAATCAACAATCTTATTAGACACCAATCCAAACACCTCTTCATCGGGATCGTCAATCAAGGTAAACAGGGCTGATATTTCTTTGTTTGTTTCCAAGTCGGAGATTCCTGCACAATATCTCTATTGATGCTGAAATGGAATAGTTAAACTTTTCCACAGGTGGGGAAAGACGGTAGCAAATTGGTAACGGATTTCCCGTCTTTATTATTATACTTAAGTTTGATGTATGAAAGTGATATCTGTTATTACACTTACTCTTTTCGTGTCACTACATGCTAAAGCACAGGTTAGTGATTTATTTAAAATTAGAAAAGATAGTTCTGGATTTGAATTGACTTTAAAAGGAGCATCGCATCTTGCTTCATTACCATTAAAATGTATTACCCAGGAGTTCCCCAACAAAACCAATCATACTTCCAATACCGACAGCGACCATGTGTTGTTACCTAAACAGCTTCACCCAACTTTTTATGGTTGCTTCGATTGGCACTCTTCTGTACACGGACATTGGATGCTGATACGATTATTAAAACTTTTCCCATCTATGCCGGAAGCTGCTGCTATCAGGGCTGCACTTAATAAAACGATTACCAAAGAGAATATTACTAATGAAGTCAACTATTTTTCCCTGCCACTTACTGCCTCCTGGGAAAGAACTTATGGCTGGGCATGGATATTAAAATTGGATGAAGAATTGTATAACTGGAATGATGCTGATGGTAAACGATGGCATGAAGCTATGCAACCACTTACACAAAAAATTGTACAACTCTGGACAAAATTCTTACCAAAACAAACTTATCCCAACAGAACAGGTGTACATCCCAACACCGCATTTGGATTAGTGTTTGCTCTTGATTATGCCCGAACAGAAAAGGACCCTGAATTTGAAAAAGCTATTATCACTTCAGCAAAAAATATTTTCTTTAAAGACAAAAATGCACCGGCTTCCTGGGAACCGAATGGTGCTGACTTTTTATCACCAAGCCTTGAAGAAGCCGATTTGATGCGGAGAGTGTTGCATGCAAAAGAATTTACTACATGGTTCAATCAGTTCTTTACACCACAAGGCTTAAAACATCTAACGATACTACCCGTTGTTTCAGACAGGTCAGATTTACAAATTGTTCATTTGGATGGGTTATCATTCAGCCGCAGCTGGTGTATGAAAGGATTGGTTGCAACATTGCCATCAAATGATGCAAGAAAAAAATTATTGCTTCGTTCGGCTGTCAATCATTTAGGAAATGCTTTACCGCATGTTGTAAGCGGAGAGTATGGTGGGGAGCACTGGCTGGCCAGTTTTGCTGTGTATGCTTTGGTGAATTAATACAAGCTACGTCAGTAAGTTTCGAGTTACGAGAAAACCCCAACACCAAAGGAATCTTGCTCAAAACCTATAAATAATAACTCACAGCTTCTTCGCTACCACCATCCAGTCCCAGGGCTTTGGTTCTTTTAGCCATTTTGGTGGTTTGATGAACTCCGTATCCCAGTTGTATTCTATTTTTCGAAAATCTTCTGCAACAAATCCTTCGTTGGCTAAGAGCAATTGTAATTCTTCTTTCAGATAATGATGATGCGGTACATCATCAATGTCGGCATTGCCTTGCCGGATATTATTCCATTTCACTAAAGCCTCTTTTGTATTTTTTGTTTTAGGGAAAAGGTTTCTGTCAATCTTATGCTGCTGCTGAATAACACTGGCTAATAACCATGATTCCAATGAAGGAATGGTAATAACAATTCGACCACCTTTTTTAACACACACTGATAATGATTGAAAAAATATCATTCTGTCCTTTAAACTCGGCGTGAGGATAGCATTTATACAGATACCAAAATCACACTTTGGAACTTTTGTTTTTTTGCCACTCATATCGGCCCGCAGGTATTGCACATTTTTGTATTGCGGATATAGTTGCTTTGCAATCTCCAGATTCTTAGCTGAAATATCAACAGCAACTACTTTTTTAAAAGCAGGGGAGAGAACCGGCAGCCATTTACCGATGGCACAGCCAATATCAATTACCATTTTATTCTTTGAGGCATATTTTTTTATGACAGAACGAATAAGAGCTTTCTTATCGTTGTGAAGTACATCGAATATTTCATCTCCGTAGGTAGGGGCTATTTTTTCCCAATAGGTGCGGTTCATTGAATTTTATTTTCGGATGCGAATGGCATTCAGTTGAATGAAGGTAAACCCATACTGCGTTTCGGCCTCATGTTATTGAAAAAAAATAGTGTTACAATTTCAGCCTTAAGCTACGGGAGGTAACATAGTGAATTGCAAGAAGAGAAATAAATGTATCTCCGGCATTGAATTCTTTATTCAATATGCACTGAAATGAGAGTAGAAATCTGTTGCAATTTAATAGACCTGGTACCCGGAGCGGCTTCCTCCCGGATATATTTAACTACACCAAGCCCAGGTTTAAAGAATACCTGATCTTTGCGGTAGTTACGGGCATTTTTCTCAAAATAAACACAGTTATAAAAAGTGCCGAAAGATGTTTGTACAGGTGTTTGCAGTTTCAACGAACGGCCATTGGCAGCAGCGTCTTCAAAATTAGCGAGGTATTTTACGGAATCGCCAGCCGGAATAGTATAATCTTTTTTGGCATCCTTCATATCCGGTGCAAATAACCTTTCGCTTAAGGCAAAAAAAGCAGAATCATTAGCATACAATGTTTCGGGCAGGCCAACGGAAACATTGCTTTCCCACCAAATCAGACCGTCGGATAATGATTTTTTAGTAGAGATATAACGGAGTGTATCAAACTGCACTTTTTGAAATACCCCATTGTTGAAAACGGAATCTTCATACACCCAGTAATTTTTGCTGCTTAGGGGTAAAATGCCGCAATGCTTTTCCGTGCAGGTGAATGTGATAATTGATTCTGACGAGTAAGAACGACCCGCAGGGTTTTCGGTTTGAATCTGACAGGGAATGACAGATTCTGACACCGGGGTGAAGTTTTCTTTTCTGCAGGCAGAAAAGAAAAAGCTTACAATAAGTAGGGATAAAAGTAGTTTGCTCAAAGTTATTCGTCCATTGTCCAAATGGAACGACAAGATAGAAACCAGTTTTTGAAATACATAGCTTTACTAAGTATTTTTTCAACTTTCCCCGTATTTTCTGCAAGTATTATTTACCAATAGTCTTTAGAAAGATGTCTAAAATAAAAAATACAAAATATTATCTTTTGACTTACAATTAGTTATAAGAAACTATTGAAATACCGACGTAAAAAATTTTTTCATCTCATTCCAGGAGGCGGAGTCAGCCTCGGCATCGTATTTAACTGGTAATTTGAACTTTTCTCCCAGTGCCGTAGCATTTGGGTTGGTAAATGCATGAGTAGCCCCCTTATACGCTTTGAAGGTATATTTAGCTCCGATAGAATCCATCTGTTTCTTGAACTGGTCAACTTCGGTTTGTGGTACAAGTGGGTCAGCAGCTCCGTGACAAACCAGCACTTGTGCTTTTATTAAATCTTTTTTGGCAGGCATCACCGTCAGGTTACCATGAAAGCTGACAACACCTTTCAGGTCTTCACCCATTTTTGCCAGGTTAATAACCTGTGCTCCGCCAAAACAATAGCCAATGGCACCTACTTTAGTAGCATCAGTTTGACTAAATGCTTTTAATTTTTCTACTGCAGCATCAAATATTGGTTTGGCAGTTTCGGGCTTTATATAAAAAGGCATAGCTAATTTTTCAGCAGCACCCGGATCATCACCCATCTTGCCATCGCCATACATATCAACCACCATAGCGATATAACCAAGCTTAGCCAGCTCTCTGGCCCTCATTTTAGCGTAGTCATTCAGCCCCCACCATTCATGAATAACCAGCACAGCAGGACGTTTACCTTCGATGTTTTCGTCATACACTACAAAGTTGTTCCTGGTAGAACTGTCAAGTGTATAACTAACTGTTTCTTCTTTTAGTTTTGGTTCTTTCATTTCAGTCTCCTTCGTTTTATCATCATTTTTACAGGATGTAAATAATGCTATTGAAGCCAGCAAAGTAATTGACAGGGGTTGCAGTAGTTTCATTGTTGAGTTTTTTGTTTTTTTTCATACTGAACAGTAAAGTTCAGAAATTCTTTTTGAAAATTTTTTTTGTATTCTCCCGGGTCATTTTTTTCTCAACTCATATTTCTTAAGCCACTTAATAGCGGCTTGTATTTTTTTATCGTTCAGCGGCTCATTAAAGGTTTCATCTGCTTTAATAACCATTTCGGGGGGAATGCCGGCCTGATATTCTTTTC
>JANNCC010000212.1:0-1679 GCA_031386125.1 Chitinophagaceae bacterium | reverse complement strand
AAGTACCGCTTCTTTTAGTTGCATTGCGTTAGTGATATTCAGTTTTAGCTTCAGGTAATCGTAATCGGGGCGGTCAATTTTTGAGAGTATAAAAACAACATCAAAAAAATCCCGGCCTTTGTTCCGCTCCCGGTTGATGATAGCATAAAATTTTTGCGCCAGCAATATTTCCAGGGGGGTGATAAACATAGTTGTAAACACATCAAACCGGTTTAGTATATACCGCTGCGGGATAAACTCAAACTGCTGCGGCTCCGTGTCCAACTGTATCAGTATTTTTTCTTCGGTGTGGCCCGACAAACCTTCTTTGTATAGCAATTCGGGAAAACGGATATAACAGTGATATGCTCCTTTGTACACCGTTTTCATTTCTACATTATATCCCTCTTGTTCTAATTCTTTGCTGATAATATCTGCAATTTTTTCAAAAGTTTCTTCGGGTATAGCCAGGTTATCAAAATCAAGATCTTCCGAAAAACGGGAATTGCCATGCACAATGCGCAGGCAGGTGCCACCCAAAAACACCAGCTGCCGGGCATACTCACTGTCGTAAATAAGTTGCAGTATTTTATGCTGCAGGTATTCCCGCAATATAAAACGCTTAAAACCACGCAGTGGTTCCGGGTAGTTTTTTTCTATCTCAGGCAGCGTCAGCATTAAGTGATAATTTTTTTAGTTTATTAATTCTGTAGTTTAACGTAGCACTGTTAAACACTTGGGCAAAGTTGTTTAATTTTTCCCAGTCAATGGTTTGCTGCAATGCAGTGTAGTTAAAACGAACTGCTTCTATATCTTTTATGGTGGTGAGGCTACTGGTCAGATATAAATAATCCAGCAATGCCTTTTCCGGGTCGGCCAACAGCACCGGCAGTTTATCTTTTTGTAAAATGCGGTAGCCAAAATAAAAAGCTGGTTTTACGGTGCGGTATTGAAAAGTGCCGACTGGTGTTTTATACAACATCGTTTTACGGGTGGTGATGGCTTGATGGCTATACACCGCTTCGGGTATAAAATGATAATGGCTAAGTGCCGACTCCAATGAAATGTAAGAAGGGCGGCACAAGCAATTGCTGATGCGATACTGCAGCATTTCATCTACCGGCAGTTCGGTAAAGAGGTACCATTTATTAATCAATTTTTGGATATACCCCTTCTGCTGCCACTCCACCAGCCGCCGGGTGTGGAAGTTGGGAAAATACTTTTTTATATCGCTGGTGCTAAACACCCCGAACTCAACAAGAGCATTTCTAAATTCTATCCAACTCAAATTGTTTCTAACTTTTGTTAATAATAACAAATATATGAAATAATATTGCTTTTTGTGAAAATAATCCACGCAAATTATGCGTTGATTACGGGGTTTATTCGCCGCAAAACCGGGCACTGCCACAGAAATACTACGTATAAAATGATTTGATTGCCAGCAGTAGTGCTACTATTGGGCTTACGTTGCGACGCTCCGTTCGGGATTCGGTTCGCTATTCAGCTATTTAAACTCCACAAGGAGATTTGGTCATCTTGACAAGCTTTAGAAAATCCTCAATATAATTTTGTTCCGAGGCTTTTTCTTTTGTTTCTTCAATAGCTTCAAACTCATGCCAATTACAAAAACTATAATGAAATAGTTTTCTCAAACCCTAACTCAATCAATCTTTTGGAGATCGAAAAATTAGTCCGGG
>JANNCC010000186.1:0-3926 GCA_031386125.1 Chitinophagaceae bacterium | reverse complement strand
GTACCGTCAGAGAGATTGGTGAGATTATTATTCACCCAAAGCTTGGCAATACTGTTTTCATAGACTGCAGCATACACATTATTACCCAGTACGAAAACAGAATTTACCGTACTTGAATTGGCATTGTTAGTTATAATAGTCTCAACTCCATTCACCCAAAGTTTAGCAGATGATTGCAAACCACCTGCTGCATACACATTTCCATTGGCAACAAAAACAGAGTAGGCCATTTCAATCGGCGTAGTGCCTGCAGTAAGATTAGTAGCTATCCCATTACGCCAATATTTTGCAATATAATGGCTTGAGTGAGGTGCCGTCTCCTCATGTCCTGCTGCATACACATCATTACCTGAAACAAAGATTGATCTGATCTCAGCATTCTTGGTGCCGTCTGTTAAGTTAACAGGCACCCCATTTTTCCAATATTTAGCAACAATACCTCCCGATACAGGTAAGACGATGGTGAACCCAGCTACATAAACGTCATTTCCTACTATAAAAACAGAATAAGCATCCCCTCCTTCATTGGGTGCAAGCATTAAATTAACAGGCACTCCATTTTTCCAAAGTCTTGGTGTTTCACCTGTCGGAAGAATTTCATAACCTGCTGCGTACACATCATTTCCAGATACAGCTATGCTGAATACAAGACCCTCATTAATTCCGTTTGTAAGATTTGTAGCAATTCCATTTTTCCAGACCTTAGCCACAGGGGGTCCCCCTACGGTTATTTCTCCTCCTCCAACATACACATCACTTCCGGAAACAACTATAGAACCGGCATACGCATCTTTTGTCCCATCGGTGAGAATAACCGGAGTTCCATTCACCCAATACTTGGCAACCAATTTCCCGGCAGCATTTCTTTCATAGCCGGCCACATATACATCATGAGTATCGGCTAACGGATTACTTTTTTTACAACCCGTAATAACGGTAAGAAATAAAAGAGAAAGAAATATTGTTAACTTATTTTTTCTCATAAAAGCCTTCAAAGTGAAAAAATCAAAAGCGGAATATCTTATTATAAAGATAAGCTATATCGTTTAACCGATGATTGCTGCTTTTTTGATATAAACCACTGTAGCCAGTAAAAGTTCCTATTTCTAAAAACGGAATTGTGATAATAAAAAGAATTACTCCATTCCCTTATCCTCAATAGAAGAAATTTTACCCCCTTCCCAGCACAGGTTGTATTTTCTTTTAGTCATCCCGGATTTACATTCCAGTAAATAACAGTTTCCGTTTGCTTCCAGCACAGCTGGTTTTGCCAAATCATACATTCCCATGTCTTTTGTATCTAATCCTTCTTTGCCGAAAGATTGCAGCGCAATTACAACAGAAGCAGATTTTCCGTTCAGGTTATTCATAAAATCCTGCATTTCGGTACTCACCTTTACGGCGTCCTTTTTTGCTCCACCGCCACCGCAACTGGTAGTGAGTGATACTAAAGCAAAAACTGAGGCAGCTAAAAAAATTAATTTCATAAATTGTTGTTTTGGTTTAATTAAAAATATGACATTAAAGTGATTACTATTTTACTATACCGCCTGCAATTGAGCAGAGGGGTCTTTTCTTTTCGATATAAGCCATAGCCCGGTAAAAGTAAAAATTCCGTTTATCAATATCAACTCATTACCGATTTTATAGCCGTTAAAAATTGAATCAGAAATATTTTTCAGTCCGAGTTTTACATGCAGCTTGGCTTCATACCAGGCAGGGTTACTGAGCATATCAATAGAAAGAGCCAATAGTGGCGCAATGATACATACCGTCCATATCAGTTTTTCGTTGAGTTTTCTTTTTGTCAAAATACCAAATGCGAACAAGCCTAATAAAGGCCCGTAGGTAATACCGGCGAATTTCAGAATGAAATCGATAATTAATTTATCATCAATCCACTTAAACAATAAAACCATTAAAAAGAAAACGAAAGCAAAGGTGAAATGCACTTTCAACCTTGTTCGTTTCTTGGTTTTTTCTGTTCCTTCCTTTTTCTGAATACCCAATATATCAATACAATAACACGAAGTGAGGGATGTAATGGCACCATCCACACTGGGAAATAAAGCAGATATTAAGGCTATAATAAAAAGGATGCCGATGACACCAATGAAAGAATCACTCAGGGCAATTGTTGGAAATAGTTCATCAGGTGGCACACTAATTCCCTTTGTGCCTGCATACAAATAAAGCACACCACCGAGTACCAGGAACAGGAAGTTCACTATCATCAACACGGTAGTAAAAGTCATCATATTCTTTTGAGAATCTTTCAGGGTTTTTACACTGATATTCTTCTGCATCATTTCCTGGTCAAGACCGGTCATAGCAATTGCGATAAACATACCACCGATGATATGCTTCAATGCAAACGAACTGGCTTTTACATCCCAATTAAACACCTGAGTATATCCTTTATCTCCCATCATTGTCAGGGCACCGCCAAAATCAGTTCCCAAAGCTTTTATAATAACAATAATACAAACAACCAGACCTACGAGCATCCCTGTTGTTTGCAGGGTGTCTGTATAAATAATTGTTTTTACTCCGCCTTCAAAAGTGTACAATAAAATCAAAAGCAGGATAACAATAGCAGTTGCTTCAAAAGGAATATGCAGCTTATTGAAAATAAAAATCTGCAGCACACTTATTACCAGGTACAGCCTCGCTGTAGCACCAACGGTACGGGAAAGAATAAAAAAGAATGCTCCGGCTTTATGGGCATTGATACCAAATCTTTTTTCGAGGTAAGTGTAGATGCTCGTCAGGTTCATCTTGTAATACAAGGGTAACAGCACAAAAGCAATAACTAAGTACCCCAGTAAATAACCCAATACAATCTGGAAATAGTAAAAATTGCCACTGCCCACCCCGCCCGGCACACTTACAAATGTGACTCCAGACAGCGAAGTACCTATCATTCCAAAAGCTACGAGCATCCAGTTGCTGTTACGGTTGCCGATAAAGAAAGAGTCGTTGTTGGAATTGCGGGAAGTAAACCAGGCTACTCCCAGTAACAACACAAAATATCCGATAACAAAAGAAAAGAGAACAACTGGTGACATACAATCAGGTTTCTGTCAAGGCTTCGATAAGCTCAGCCTGACAATTAAATAATGTGCAATACCGAATTTTGAAGATAAAGAAATTTCTCCTGTCCAGATTGTTATACTTTTTGGTCAGGAGGAAGCTTTGTAGTATTTTTTCATTACGGCTATCGCAGGATAGTAATTAAAAAGTATAAGTCGCTTTACTTTCCCTTTGCCGCAATTTAACAGGAACTATGGCCATACAATCCCTTGCCGTTTTCTGCGGCTCTAAGAAAGGAACCAATCCTTTATACACTGAACATGCAGCCCAGTTGGGAAAGCTGATGGCGGAAAATAATATCCGGCTTATTTATGGCGGCGGCAGTGCCGGCATAATGGGTACTATTGCCGATAATGTGATGGAGCATGGCGGAAAGGTAACCGGTATTATTCCTAAAATATTATTGGAATGGGAAGTGCAGCACCAGCACATTACCGAGTTGATTGTTTCTGACGATATGCATATCCGGAAAAAAACTTTGTATGAGCTTTGCGATGCCGCCATAATTCTTCCGGGTGGTTTTGGTACTCTTGATGAATTATTTGAAATAGTAACCTGGAACCAGCTTTCCATACATGACAAGCCTGTATTCATCCTCAACACCGATGGATTTTATACTCATCTTATTATGCACATAGAAAAGATGAGGCAAGAAGAATTTCTATATGAACAGGCAGAAAAAAGGATCATCATTATTGATGACCCTGCAGAGTTGGCCCCAAGGCACATACCGGTTGGCCGGGGCAGAGGCGGGCGACGCCATGCTTGGTTGGCTGCTCGCGCATTACCGGTTTGACGAATATCTTAGCGATGCAAAGCCGCGACGTGCACGC
>JANNCC010000146.1:0-2249 GCA_031386125.1 Chitinophagaceae bacterium | reverse complement strand
CATCGCCGTTCCTTTGGATGAAAAGGAATTACCATTGAAACTGCCGCATGTAGATAAATATGGGCCCGGGCCTGATGGGGAAGGGCCATTGGCGAACCTTAGAGATTGGGTTGACCTCACCCCTAACCCCTCTCCAAAGGAGAGGGGGACGCAAGACTCTGCTCCTTATGGCTACATTAACAGTAGTGTAGAAGAATGGAAAAAAACGATTGCATTTGCAAAGCAAAACAGAAAAGAGGCTACTCTTGAAGAAGATATTATCTGGCAGGAGATCAGAAATAGAAAAATGGGAGGGTTTAAAGTCAGAAGGCAGCACCCCATCGCCGGTTATATTCCCGATTTTGTTTGCCTTGAAAAAAAATTGATTATAGAAATTGATGGTGAATACCATAATGAGGAAGAACAAAAATTGTATGATACAGGAAGGGAAAACTGGCTGAAGGAAGTAGGCTTTACCATGATAAGATTCACAAACTTTGAGGTAAACAATGCCTTAGATACAGTGTTAAAAAAAATTGAACAGGCACTCTTAATTAAAGAAACTGTTGCCGAAGAAGCGGGTTCTACCCCCCCTCACCTTTGGAGAGGGGCCGGGGGTGAGGTCAAGCGGGAAACCTCCACCATGCCCGGTTATGCCGGAAGCAGTTGGTATTTTCTTCGCTACATGGATCCTCACAATAACGAAACATTCTGTGACAGAAAAGTATCCGACTACTGGAACCAGGTGGACTTATACATTGGTGGCACTGAACATGCGGTTGGCCATTTATTATACAGTCGTATGTGGACGAAAGTGATGTACGATTTGAATTTGATCAGCTTTGATGAACCCTTTAAAAAGTTGTTGAACCAGGGGATGATACAGGGGAGTAGTAGGTTTGTGTATAGGTTAATTCCTATGGGACCAGAACAACATGTCAAAAAAGTCAATGAAGAATATAAGAATCCAATTTTTGTTTCACACGGTTTTCTTACGCCATCTACTGACTCAGAAAAATTAAAAGCAATTCTGAGAGAAAATTATCCTGGGTTTATGTACGACCACCCAACGGACCAAGAGATATTTAGATACTTACCCCTTCATGTTGATGTAAATATTGTTGACGGAGTTGAATTAGATATCAAAGCATTCACAAAATGGAAACCTGAATATAATGATGCAAGTTTTATTTGTGAAGGGGATCAAATTTATAAGCCAGCATCAAAGAAGGAAGATGAATGGCAATTAGGAAAGTATTTCTGTGGCGTTGAAGTTGAAAAAATGTCCAAATCAAAATTCAACACCGTTAACCCCGATGAATTAGTAGCTAAATACGGAGCCGACACCTTCCGTATGTATGAAATGTTTCTCGGGCCGGTAGAAATGAGCAAACCCTGGGATACTAAAGGCATTGAAGGAGTGCATCGCTTCCTTAAAAAATTCTGGCGGTTATTCTTTAAGGAAACTAAAGCCCCTCCTGCGGAGGCAACCGAGCTTTCTGCGAAGGTTGGGAACGAAGTTCGGGGGGAGGCCTTAATAGTAACAGATGCAGAACCAACCCCGGAAGAATTAAAAGTATTACACAATACTATAAAAAAAATAGAACAGGATACCGAACGATTCAGTTTCAATACCGCTGTCAGCGGCTTTATGATTGCCACCAACGAACTCACCGATTTAAAATGTCATAAAAGAAAAATACTGGAGCCACTCTTAATATTATTAGCTCCTTACGCACCACACATTGCAGAAGAGTTATATGCGCAGCTACGCCAATCCCCCCTCTCCACTCCGTGGAGAGGGGTCGGGGGTGAGGTTAAACTTCCGGCCGGTAAAATTTCAATTCTTAATGCATCCTATCCTGTATTCCAGGAAAAATATGTAAAAGAATCATCGAAAGCATACCCTATTGCTATCAATGGTAAAACAAGACATGAAATTACTTTGCCATTAGACATCACCCAGCAACAGGTAGAAGATACAGTGCTGAAAGATGAAATGGTCAAAAAATGGCTCGAAGGCAAACAACCTAAGAAGATTATCTATGTTAAAAATAAGATGATCAATATAGTAGCATAAAGAATACCGATGGTATACTAAAGTATATTTTTAATTAGCCATGGCTCTGTGATGTTGACCTTTGCCTCCGGGGTAACCGAATAGAAGTAAGGTCGCGAACCTGGTTCATAAGATAGGGCAATAATTTTTACCAACGGTGAATGTTAGAACGGTTTAACTCGTAATTTGAACGACCAAAACCATTTTTACA
>JANNCC010000131.1:0-6557 GCA_031386125.1 Chitinophagaceae bacterium | reverse complement strand
CAAATCATTTTCAATCATGTGGCCGCCTTCCACACCAAACAATACGGCCAGTTTTTTTTGTTTTGCTGCTTTAATAATATCAGTAGCGATAAAAGCCTGCATCATTTTACCGGGGTTGCGGTTTGTCCATGCCAGCACTGTATCTATTTCCCGGTTGGCCCAGGCATACGGATTTTTCATATTACCATCACACCAGATAGAAAAAAACTGGGCATCCACGCCGCCTTCTTTCATCCGTTGCAGGTCAGAATGTGTTTTATGTTTTAATGACTGGTCAAAACTTACCCCTGCATCAATGGCCGTGGTAGGAATATCATTATGCGTATCAATCAATATGGAATTGAAGTGAATCTTCTTTGCTTTTTGAGAAAAAGCAATAGCAGAAATTAATAATACCGGTAATAAAAGAATGCAGCGACAGTTTTTCATATTGTTTATTTTGTTTTAATGAATTCATACGGCGTAAACTCTACAAAGTCGGCCACTCTTACTGTCAATGATTTTACTTTTTTATTGGCAACCGTAAATTCTAGTTTTTTCATTCCATACAGCGGGTCGCTGTAAGTACAAAAGAAACGGTTATCTCCTAATGGCTCCAATGTGCCATATCGTCCTTTATGATGTTCGAACCGCATGATGAGTTTTGCATTTTCAATTTTGATATTCATTTTGCCATATACATTGTGCATGTATTCGCCAGCATAGGCAGTCAGTGGTAATTCTGTTTTCGGATTCAATGCAATGCTGTCACGGGTTTCTTTCCACTCTTTCATTTTTTGTTCTTCATCCGCCCATTGATAGCTGCGATAAACTTTGCCGTAATTGCGGTAAGGCAAACCGAGATAAGCATCCTGAATTTCATTGCGCAGGGCTTCAAAAAAATTATTCGCATCAGTGTTGGTTAATACTACGATACCCAATTTTTCTTCCGGTATTAAACATACACTGGTTACAAATCCATTTACACCACCGGTGTGGGCAACAATTTTCCTTCCAGCATATTCTTCTAAAAACCAGCCAAGACCATATAAGTTAAAATGTGCTTTGTTGAACATGTGCCCTCCATTGCCCATAATGGAATGTGGTGTTCTGGTTTCTGCTATTGCGGCCGCAGAAATAATTTCTTTGCCATCCACTTTGCCATTATTAAGTAAGGCTATCACCCATTTGCTCATATCGTTTACAGAAGAAGAAATACTACCTGCTGGTGCCAATGCATCAATTTTTCCATACGCCACTTTTTTTAATTCACCCATCCACACAGTATGCGCCGCTGCTTTGTTGAGTGCAAAAGGAATATCTCTTGACAGGGCAAGTGTATTATTCATCCCCAATGGAGTAAATATTTTTTCTTTTAAAAATTCGGCCCATGTTTTACCGGTTACTTTGGGAATAATTTCACCGGCCGTCATAAACGCAGAGTTGGTATAACCCCATTTGCTGCGAAAGCTGTACATGGGTTTTAGCCTTGCCATTCTCTCTCTCATTTGTGCAGTGCTTAAATCTGAATCGAAAAATATAAAATCCCCCTGAAAAGTTTCAAAGCCCAGACGATGACAGAGCAAATCCCTGATATTAGTTTCTTTTGCTACCCAGGGGTCGTATAATTTAAAATCTGGCAACCACTTCTGTACTTTATCATCCAACGACAATTTCTTATCAGCATCCAGCATGGCGAGTGCTGTGGCGGTAAAGGCTTTACTGTTACTGCCAATCATAAACAAGGTATTCTCATCTACTTTATCATTCGTTCCGGTTTCTTTCACACCATAGCCTTTCATCCACACTACTTTTCCATTCTTTACAATGCAAACGGACACACCGGGAATTTGCCAGTCGGTCAATGCCCTGTTTACATACATGTCCAGGCTGTCTTTTATAAATGGTGGGAGAGAGTCGGTTTGAGAAAAACTTAGCTGTGCAAATAATAATGCAATTGGTAATAGAAATCGTAAACGTTTCATGGCAGTAAGTGTTGGTTAAAAAAATGTAGCGGAAATTAGCTTTCTTTTTGCACTTAATCAGGAGAAAAACAGGCAGGTTACTCTTCTTCCTCTTCTTTTATAGCGACTGCAGGTGGCAACCCTTTTTTAAAACGGGAAAAAGCCGCTTTGATGTAATACTGAAACTCATAGTCGCCTGTCATTATAGTAAATGTGTGAGAAGGGCGGTATAGCAGCATGAAACTGTCTAACTCCGGACTTTCGAGCATGGTAAGGCGGCGCACCAATGCTTTGTTGAAACGATGGTCAACAAATTTATCCTGTTCTTCAAGTAGCAATCTCCGCTGGAAGGAAGCCAGGCTGCGATTTCGTTTGAAGCGGAACATATTGATGATCTCATCGAGGTCGAAACCAACACCCATACCATTCATTGTTGGTAATAATTTCGGTTTCTGGTAATTGAAAATTTTAGCATAGTCAATCCGGTTCTGTAATGAATCCTGCTTATAATTTTTCGGTCTTATTTTTACTTCCTTCAGTGTCGGCACATTTACCAACAGCGAAATATCAAAACCCATTGGGTTTACAATCTTCAATACCGGAAACTTTATGGTGGGCTTGTTCAGGTAGCTGAACCAGATAGAGTCTTTTTCCGTCACTTCAATCTGGTAAAAACCTTCGGCATTGGTTACTGTTCCTTTTCCGGAGGTGGAGAGAACACTTACTGCTTCCAGCGGGTAGTTCCGGGAGCTGTCATACACCATTCCTCTTACTGTATAGGTTTGTGCAGTGGCTGAAAAATCAGCTGCCAGTAATACAGTAATAATAAAAGCTGTTATGTAAAGAATGAGCCGGTGCAATTTTTTTTAATTGGCAGCAAGTAACGAAAGAAAATGCAAAAGGTTCTTTAAAGTGGGTCAATCCCCGAAATCACCCGTTCAATTACTTCCGGATAGTGCTTATGTTCCAGTGCAGCGACCCGCCGGGACAGTGAAGTTGCCGTATCGGTTGAGTGAACAGGGCAAGTGGCCTGGAAAACGATTTTGCCATGGTCATATACTTCATCCACATAATGTATTGTGATGCCGCTTTCCGTTTCTTTATTATTAATAACAGCCTGGTGTACATATTCCCCATACATGCCTTTGCCGCCATATTTTGGCAACAGGGCAGGATGAATATTGATAATGCTGCTGGAAAATGCTTTGGTTAGTGGGGTAGGTACTTTCCAGAGAAAACCGGCCAGCACAATAAAGTCAATTTCTTTTTCTTTTAACTCCTTTATATATGCATCGCCGGCAAAGAATTTTTCTTTTTCAATAAGAAGGGAAGGGATATTTTCTTTTGCTGCAATTTTAAACACACCGGCATCGGGTTTATTACAAACAATTAATGCAACATGGATTGTTTTGTGTGTACGAAACCGGTCAATGATTTGAGCGGCGTTACTCCCTGCCCCCGAAGCAAAAACAGCAATTTTTTTCACGGGACAAATATACAACCGGACGAAAAGCATCTGGCTGTTAAAAAGCAATTGATTTTATAAAGTATAGAAAGCGGCCTGATGCATACCCGAATAATCAGCTAACTTGAAGTCAGAAATTAATCAGCATGATAAAAGGATTATACGAAACACATTTGTCGGTAGAAAGTGTAGAACGTTCCATTGATTTTTATAAAAATGTACTAGGACTGGAACATTGCTATACAGAAGAAAAAAGAAGAATTGCTTTTTTTTGGATAGGCCAGCCAAGAGAATATATGCTGGGCCTTTGGGAAAAACCTAAAGCTGAAATGGAGAAAAGGCATTTTGCTTTTCGTTGCGATGCCGCAACTATTTTAGATAAATCTGTTGCTTGGTTAAAAGAAAGAAACCTACAGCCGTATAATTTTCTGAAAGATGAAACCGAAAAACCAATGGTGTTTGCCTGGATGCCCGCCATCGCCATTTATTTTGATGACCCGGATGGAAATGTGCTGGAATTTATTGCCGTACTGGAGGGAAAGGCCAAACCAGAACTGGGAGTAATTTCTTATGAAGAATGGTTAAAAGCAGAGTAGATATTTAAGACTTTCCCGATTCCCGACTCCCGATTCCTGGTTCCTGACTCCTTCCTATTCCAATCTTCGCCCCAATTTTACTGATGTAGCGGATAAAAAAAGAAAACTGGCCAAAAGGGATGCTCACAAGCAGCACTGCCAGCGGCCAGATAATGGTTATAAGTAATATATAAATAACTGCCCATAACCAATCTTGTTGAACAGACAGGACATTCATTATTTTTTTAGCCACAAACCCGGTAGCACTGCCGCCAATAGCAAAAGTACAGAGGATTAATGCCAGCCGCCAGCCGCTTACTTTCCATTTTTTTTGTAGCCCTTCGAACATGATGCGGCAAAAGTGCAGAAAAAACATTCAACTCTCATCCGAAATTTCATATCTGTTGAAGATTACCTCCAAGTTGACCGATTTATGACAAACAATTTTATGTCCCGGATAAAAGTCGAACTAAATCGGCTGAAATGCAGGCTGGTGGCGGATCAAAAAAAAGTTAAACTGGTTGTCGTTTTATTAAGTTCCTGACTTATTTTTGCGGCAATCGAACGGATTTTATCCACATTTTTCAGCATCAATTGTGTCTATGATTCCTTGTAAACCATTGGCCAGAAAACTAACGTTGTTTTTACTTTCTCTTACTGTTTTTTCAGCAGTCAATACTATTTCGGCACAGGATGTAGCAGCAGGCAAAGCCCTGTTTTTGGGCAAATGTGCCAGTTGCCATAATATCTTTAAGGGAGGTGCTTATCCTGCACTAATGAATCTGGAAGACAGGCACAAATGGGCTGACCACAAGGAATTATTGAAATGGATTAACAATCCTTCGGCTTACATGCTTTCTGATCCCTATACTCAGGGGCTTAAAGCCCAGTACAATTCTATGATGACGGCTTTTGGGGATGTTACCCTCAAACAGGTTGATGATGTGGTTGCCTATATAAATAAAGAAGTAGCGGATAAGGCTAAAATTCCCGACATTGTTGTTGATAATGGAAAGAAAGGAAATTCCAACGCTGTAATTTTCGGCGTTATCTCTCTGATTCTCGGCATCATTGCCCTGATATTAATGCAGGTGAACAGCAACCTGAAGAAAATGAGTGACGATGCAGAAGGTATCCACCGACCTGACCCTGTTCCATTCTATAAAAACAAAATGTACATCGCCATGATAGCCCTCATCTTCTTTGCTGTGGGTGGTTATTATGTATCAAAAGGTGCCATTGGATTTGGCCGCCAGAAAGGTTATCAGCCGATTCAGCCGATTTATTATTCGCATAAAGTACATGCCGGTATCAACCAGATAAGTTGCCTGTACTGCCACGGTTCTGCATGGGAAAGTAAAACAGCCGGCATACCCGCTGTGAATATTTGTATGAACTGTCATAAGGCCATCAATACATATGAAAAAGGCCCCAAACTATACGATGAGGATGGCAAAGAAATAAACGGAACTTACGAGATAGAAAAACTGTATAAATATGCAGGCTTTGATCCAAAGAATCCAACCAAGTGGGATCCTTCCAAAGCGAAACCAATAGAATGGGTAAAGATTCACAACTTGCCCGACCATGTTTATTTCAACCACTCACAGCATATAAGAGCAGGTAAGGTACAGTGCCAGAGTTGCCATGGTGAAATAACAGCGATGGATGAAGTTAAGCAAGTATCTGAGTTAAGCATGGGCTGGTGTGTAAACTGTCACCGGACAACCAAGGTGGACTTTAATTACAGCGACAGCACCGGCAACAAGTTTTACAGCATTTACGAAAAGTTTCATAACGACATAAAGAACCACAAAATGGACAGTGTAACCGTGAAAGATATCGGTGGTTTGGAATGTCAGAAATGTCACTATTAGCCCCTGTCCCCTAAAGGGAGACTTAGGTTAAATAGTCCTGATAAGAATTATAAAAGTGGAAAGAACAGAGTTGAGCTAAAAATATTTCTTAACCAATTCCGGAATAGTGTGATTGTAAAGTGAGTTTGAGTTTTCGGAGAATAAAGCCCCTTTAGGGGTTGGGGTATTATGAGTAACAAATACTGGCAAAGTTTCGGAGAGGTGAATGACCCGGAGAACCTTAAAAAGCTATCCAAGGATGAGTTCCAGGAAGAATTGCCTTTTGAGGGCTTCGATGACAAAGGATTAATAGATGCCAAAGCTCCCCGCAGAGATTTTTTAAAGTATCTCGGTTTTAGCACCGCTGCTGCTACATTAGCGGCCAGTTGTAAAATACCGGTACGCAAAGCAATTCCTTATGCCAATAAACCGGAAAATCTTGTTCCGGGGGTGGCAAAATATTATGCTACTACCTATGTGCAGGATGGTGATGTAATTCCGGTGGTAGCTAAGGTAAGAGATGGTCGTCCTATTAAGATTGAAGGAAACACACTGGCATCATATACTGGTGGCGGTACTTCTTCCCGTTCACAGGCTTCGGTACTTGATTTATATGATATGTACCGGGCAAAATTTCCTTTGCATAAAGGGAAAGATAAATTTGAAGTAGTTCCCACTTTCGAACAGTTTGATAAAATGGTAGGCGATGCTTCTAAAG
>JANNCC010000122.1:0-11246 GCA_031386125.1 Chitinophagaceae bacterium | reverse complement strand
GTGCTCCTGTCCTGGTAAGGCTGGCCACTTGTTACTGAAGTATGTACAAAAGGAAGATAATTTTTTGTGCTGCGGCCAAACTCATCATATTTATATAGCTGGATTACATCTTTAGCATCGGGGCTACCGCCTTCTACCACATCCTGCAAGGATCTGCCAAAGCCGTCAAGGTACTTATATGTCCTTACTTTATTATTAGCCGATACACCGCTTACCTGCGATGGAGATGTTATCCCTTCCACCTTTATTATATCGCTTATCACCCCGGCAGGTTTGCTTAAATAATCATTGCCTGTTAATGTTATCTGCGAATGGGCGGAATAAGGTAATACAAATCCTGCAATCAAAAACATCCGGGATATTTTATTGCGAATTCTCATAAACAGTTTTTTACATGATGGTATTGGTTTATTATTTAACATCTGTTTAATGGTTATTATATACCGTAAATTCAGCAGAAGTTCCTGTAAGATTGTTAGTCAACGTCACAGTACATTTCACTTTATAAGAGGGCGTCTCCGGGCTTGTTGTGCTAAAGGGAACAGTGATGACGGGGTAAAACCCATCTGCCACCGTAGTCCAGTTACTGGTGCCGACAGGAGCCTTTTCCCATTTCCAGTTGGCAATATCGCCATTAACAGCACCTATTACACTTGATATCCCAAACCTTGTTTCGCTGCATAAGGGAGTAGGATGCGGAATGACAGGGCATACTGCAAGCTCACATTGTGCACCCACCGTATATTCGATAATACCTGTTGCACATATAATTGGCACGGGAGGGCCGTAAACCGTTAAAGCATTGGGATCTGTTGTGGCCGGGCTATATCCGGTTACACTTGAATAACCTGTTGCAGATAAAGTACAACTTACCTGGTACTTCCCTGCTGTGGCATAGGTATGCTGAACATCCGGTGTAGTGGTATTTTGTGTTGAACTGCCGTCGCCAAAATTCCAAGTATAAGTAATGGCGACACCGCAAGCGGTGGGGCCAGCTACGTTAGCATAAATATTTGTCGCTATGTTAGCTTGAATAGGGGCATCCCAAGTGATAGGACGATCAAAATTAAATTCAAAACCATCCAGTTCCCATGCCTGCTGTGCTGTTCTTTGATTGTTTACCTGGAGAATATTTTCGTCTGCATCTTTCACTAAGTAAGGCATAGTGTTGTTGGCATACACATAATATTTAGCAGTGCCGCCCATGCCTGTTTCGGCAGTAAGCTGAATTCCTCTTGAATCACCACGGGTACCTGTTGTTTTGGTGTATGAATTTGTTTTTATCGATGCATTATCCGGGTACACAAGAATATCATCAATCTTCAGGTTCACACTCGTTTCAACTGTTACAGTAATGGTGGATGGAGAAGGTTTTAGCATTTTTATTTCATAATATCTCCAGTTGGTATGCGCCGTAAATGGCAGCGTATAGTTAGCACTGAAGCCGGCGGCGGAAAGTGTAACCGCTACAGAGCCACTGGTGGAAGCGTCTTTTATCCAGCAGGAGAAAACAATATTTTTATTGGTAGTGGCTTTGTTTATTGTTCCATATATTGAACTTCCGGTATTTAAAGCATAGCAGGAAGAACTGTATCTTCCTGGGCTGCTGATATTTGATGAATAAATCATGTGCTGAACAGGATCATAATCAAATGCCGTATAGCTTACTTCATCTGGTTTAGCATTGACGAATTCCGCAACTTTAAGGTTTTCGACAGCACTGAACATAGCACCTTTATTGATACGGGAATTATCGGTAACTGAAACAGGATTAGCGGCATCGTCGTATTTAAGAATAGTGCTTGTCCTGAAATATTTACCATCTTTAATAAAATTATGTGACCCGTCAATATAGGACGGAGTAAAAGATGTGGTGCCATTTGGCTCGGCAAACTTGTAACTTTCATAAGGAAGATAATAATCCCCTGAACCTTCTTTTCTATATGTTGTCAGACTTCCTGAAATATATTTATTTGATGAACCCTGAACATACTGGTAGCTTTCTATAAGGGCATTATTTCTTAAAAGATTCAGGTTGTGAATAGCTTTTTGCTCATCATCACCCGATGTTCCGCTGGTATTTGTATAGTCTTTTACATACTTCATTTCTGTAGTATATATACTTCCGTCACTGTTTTGTTTTTCCAGCTTCACCGGAAGACGATAATCAACAGAACCTGCGGGATAAGTAAATGTTTCCGTTTCAGAAGTGTAAACGGTGGAAGAAGGATTAGCTGCATTATATGTCTTGGTGGTGTGGCTTGCAATAAGATTATCCTGTGTAGTGAGTAAATTATACTTAGCGTAGCCCCTTACATTCCCCACATCGTCAAATTTTAAGGCGTTTATTTTTACTGTTGAAGAATGAGAATGCTGATAAGTATAGCTTTCTTCCGAAACCAAACCGCCTGACTCATTATAATTCGATACTTTGTTTAGCAGCCCTCTTTCAAAATCAAAATTGGCATTTACAGGAAAAGGGTAATTATTTTTTCCATTCGTGAAGAAATCAGGGGCAATAACCCCGCATGGAGAAGGGGCAGTAATTATTTGTCTTGTAATATATACAGCAGACTCTGTCCAGTCACCGGTATTGGCACTGCCATGTGTTCCGGATGTATTGAATTCATAAACTGATTTACCGCCATCTGTTTTTCGCACCGTTACCTTACCATAAATAACCTGTTTGTTTTCACCGGAATAATCATACAATGTGCGGTAGGTTGAGTTTTTAACTTTGTCTGCAACAGTACTGTAAGTTGTACTGTTAGGAAAGGCAAAACAAAAATCAGGTATGGAAACTGCCTTACCAGTTGTTACATTGGTAGAGGGGTCATTATAATCATAGTTGGTTACTTCGTTCGTATTCAGTCCATCATTGTTTGAGATTTTTCTTACCCTGATGCCGCCTCCTGCAACTGCTCCATTTACATCATCATCAAAGTATTCTTTATTATCATACTCAATCTCTGTGACTCCGCCATTAGGATATACAATACGTTTAAGAGACCCTGACACAGAAACCGAAGTAACACTCCGGTCTGAGCCTGTTAGTGCTACCACATTACCGCTATAATTGGGTATTTGGGTTATTTTATATTTGTCAACATTGGAATTATCCGGATAAACCCAAACAGGGGGTATGAGATCGACATTTGATGTAGCCCCGTTAAAATAACCCCAGTAATCCTGGGCATTTGTAATACTGTCAACATCAGTACAATAAGAAGTACCGGCTACAGGGTCAACATTGTAATAAGAAAACTTATATGTTTGAATAATGGTGGCACAGTTTTTTGAAGCCAATTCAATTCGTGTAAGAAAATATCTTCCGGGAAGATCCGGGTCATTTGTTTTATTAAAAGGTCCGCTTAAAAGGCAGCCAACGACCAAGCCCGATTTTACAAACTTCATACTTGTAAGTGACGCTTGGGCACCAGGGCCCATATAGGCAAAATCAACCGCTACTGATCCCAGACCTGCTTCCCATGTTGAGATTTTTCGGACTCTTGGAATCAGGTGTGCCGATTGATTGTTGTACAAATTTTGTATGCCATAAGTTGATCCGGAAGAATTATATTTTACAATTCTAACCTTCTCATTTCCCTGTGAGGGCATATCGCCGGATGTAATTTCGTAATTAAAGGTGACCCGGTTGCCCCGGGTATCGGTTATAGATGTAAGATACCATCTTGAATTATACTCAACCCAGCCCTGGTTATTCCGATAGAAAATATAGTTTCTTTTGAAAGCAGGCAAGGTGGAAGGGGTCAGCACGGTGTCTATATGCTGATATGTCCAATAAGTCTGGCTAAATGTGTACTTGAGCCCTTTATCATTGGTAATGGTAAATGAATTGATATGCCCTGTGCTTTGGTCTGTTCCATACTCCACTTTCACATCCCTGTACGGAATTACTTTTATCTGTTGATTTTTATCAAAAATAAATTGAAAGCCAAGACCGGGAACGTTGACTGTAAACATATCCGGCTCCGTATCATAGTTTTCTGGTGTATTTGAATTCATGTATGAGTAATCTGTCACCTCATCGCTGCAAGTAGCAGAGTTGTCATCATTTGAGATAGCAAAGTTTTCAACAGCACCTGCAACATTTCCAGACCTTATCCATCCGGTGATAACAGGAGAACTGCCAAATTGCAAATCATCAGGGAAACCACGAACTTCTCTTGATACAAAAGCCTCTGCACTAAACGACCATCCGATACCATACCGCTCCCCGTAGTCTTCTACCCTGGCACCACCACCATAATAATTAAAGGCAAGAGGAAAACTTATATCACCGGATTGAACTGCGCCTACAGGAACAGATACCTGTGCTGCCCCGGTTAATAAATTAACATCAACTACTTTTTGAGCCACAGATGAATTGCAAAGTATTATGGGAAAACCCAATAAATAAAAAAAACGGAGTTTGAGTTTTATCATATCCATATTATAATACTTTTCAGCATAAGAAATAAGGTTTGATCAGCCGTTGTTCTGTATATGCTGACTTATCGCCGAAAGCGGATGAGTAATGGTTATTGATAGTCAGCCGATAAAACATAACCTGCTGTATTGGTTACAATTTGATAAACGAAAGGTGAGTTATTTTTTTATACCGGGCAATACCCCTTTCGGGGTATTTTTAAGTTAAATAATTGTTAGTGGAAACGGGGTTTATGTTGTAAAATCATTCAAATTCAGCATTTTGAGCTAAATTTATTGACTTCTTGGTTCTTTGAAAATAAGGCTTGGGTTACGTTGTATCAGAATTCATTACTACCCGTATGGCATGCCTATGAATGGCAACTACATGCCAACAGACCCCAATAAGAAATTATACAATGCAGGCAGTGAGTGGCAGGATGAATTTGGTGGCATTATAGATTATTACAGTACGTTCTTTAGAGAGTATGACCCCGTGATTGGAAGGTTTAATAGTGTTGACCCGAAGGCAGATATGACTGTTGAGTTATCTATTTATCATTACTCGGGAAATAATCCTATTAATTTTAATGATCCGATGGGGGATTGGTTTACTGATGGTGTGGCAGGGTTTGGAGCAAATAGGAATTTAGGAGGGCATGGGTATGCTTGGAGTGGTGAAAATGGTTATCTATTTGGTGGAAGTAATGGTGATGGTCCTTTGTATCAATTATATCAGGCCATTAAAATGCTAATAGCAAAAGGGAATGAAATACAAAGTCTAAGTTTAACTCAAGGTGCTTATGGACAATGGTCGGCAACTATTGGATTTTCTCATCCTACTAAATCTACAGAATCACTCCCGTCTAAATTTTACAGCTTTTCTGACCCGGAATTTAATTTTGAAGAAAAAGGTGCATCTAATGGTGTTATAGTAGGTACTAAGACAATTAACCTTGGATATTGGAAAGAGGGAGCCGATTTTGTTGAAGCCCTTCAAACATTCGCTGGTCTTGGAATAAGTATTGCTCAGTTTTTGGGATTTAGAAAAGGGGAATGGTGGTTTAGCTACAGACAAATGAAATTTTATGATTGGTCATTTAATGGAAATGGATTTACAGGGGGAAAACTTAAACATTCAGGGGCAATACACAGCGTAGTAAATTGGGCAGGGAGGGGGCTGGGAGTATACAATAGTTTTAGTATTATGAGTGACTATCAAAGTGGCAAAATTGGTACTTTTACAATGCTTGCTGAGCAGGGGTCAAATGCAATTTCAACATTTGCCAGATCTCCCTTCGCTCTTGGATGGACTATTGGTTGGGAAGGGGGGAGATGGTTAACTTCTCATTCTTGGTATAGAAAATTTAGAGCTAATGTTCAAAATTTTTTCGGCCACCCTGATGAGGAGTCAAGAGCAATTCTTCGTACACAGGAAATACTTGATATAAAAATCCCCGATTATTAAATGATAACATTAATAAACATGAAGTTTCTGGATGTTTTATATTATAATTACTATAACTTCTATGCAAAGTCGAAAATGGACCCAACCCCATTTTTGACAACAACACTTACTCTTAGCTTCTCTGAATCCTTTTTGGTTTCTGGAGTAATTGATTTTATTTCAACAAGTTGCTATTGTCATAGTATTGGGAAGTTTACTATGCTAATAATCACTGGAGTAATTTTAATTCTAAATTATTTTGCATATCAGCATAATGGTAAAGCCCAAAAGATTATACATGATCGGCCCAAATTTTTTACTAGTCAGAGTATATCAGTCTGGATTACACTTTTCTTTTTTTTTATTACGACTTCTTGGTTGTTTTGGTGGCCTATATATTCAAAGAATATTTTGGATCATTGTAGATAAATTCGATTTCCTTTTTACCCGGCTGACATTAGCTCTTTGAAATAATCTGTTGTTAAAAATTACGGTGGATTATACCCGTATGGCATGCCTATGATTGGTAACTACATGCCTGGCGATCCGAATAAGAAACTTTATAATGCAGGTAGTGAATGGCAGGATGAGTTTGGCGGTGTTATAGATTATTACAGTACGTTCTTTAGGGAGTATGACCCGGTGATTGGACGGTTCAATAGTGTTGACCCAAAGGCAGAGATGACTGTTGAGTTATCTATTTATCATTACTCCGGTAATAACCCGGTTAATTTTAATGATCCGATGGGGGATTGGTTTACTGATGGTGTGGCAGGGTTTGGAGCAAATAGGAATTTAGGGGGGCATGGGTATGCTTGGAGTGGTGAAAATGGTTATCTATTTGGTGGAAGTAATGGTGATGGAAATAATCCTGTACTGAGATTGTTAGCTACTCTATGGGAATTAAGCAAGGAATGGGAAATTCAGACTGTATCATTACACCATGATGAAAACGGTTTTTGGAGTGCCGATATAATAGGATCTAAGAGTAAAAATAATGGGGATCCTGTAGCGGTCTGGAGGCCAGCAAGTTTAAGTCCATCGTATGGGAATTATGTTGAAGGCTGGGAATCAAAAAAAAATGGGGAAGTTATTTTGCTCTCATATTATATTAATCTAGGAAAATTTAGCCCTAAAATATCTGGTATTACGATTTGGGCCTTGGTTCTTGGAGCTGCTAAGTGGGCAGAAAAGTTGGATGTAGCTCTTTCTGTTGGACGATTTGTAAATTATACAGAATTTTCTTTTATGGGTGCCAAATACGGTTGGTGGCAGAATGAGAGAGGAGGATTTTCTGCAATCACAAATAAAGGTGGGCGATATATAGGCGGCCGTAATGCCGCAAAAGAATTCTCTAATAGCTTTAGAAATGTTAGCGATAGGTTACGTTTAGGGCAACTAACAGTAGCTCTATCTGTTTTTGAATTTGGCAACGATTTATATCATAAGCGATGGGGTGATGCTGTAGTTCACGGTACCGATGCAGTGGCAGCTGGTATAGGCTTGATTGTTCCAGGAGCCCAAATATTTGTAGGAGCCTATTTTTTGGGCAGATTAATAGGCGAGATATTTTAATTTTTAACGTGTTAAAAAATTATTGACTTCTGCTGTATAAATTAAAGTTTAATAATGCGCCTTTATAAAGTAATGTTTTGTAAGTTCTATGAGTGGGCATCTAAAATTAGACCAAAAGGATATGCCGCTTTAAATGCAGCTAGTTGTTTAGGGCTTATAATTTTAAGTAATCTACTTTCACTCTGGTGGCTCGTAACTTTCTTTTTAGGATACACTTCCCAGGAAATTTCCATTGAATCAATGGGTATCTTTTTTTTTATTTCACTCTTGAGTATAAATATTATTCTAAGATTAATTTTACTTCGCAAAGGGAAGTACCTAATGATATGCAAGGAATTTTCTGATAAAAATTTCCGTTACTGGGGTTTAAGTAAGGCATTGATAACAAGAGTTTATGGCATTTTATCTATAGTTATTTTTATTGCAACAGCAATTCTTTATTTCAAGAGCTAAAGCTCAGAAGGCGTTTAATATTTTTTTTCTCTTACTTAGTATGTTAAATAGATAAAAAAGATAATTAGTTACCTATCACACCGAAGTAAGTTCAGAATTTTCAATTCGTAACTATGGTCGTAGTTCATTAGCTCTTTGAAACAAACTGCTCTTCTATAGTCATAAAAAAGTAGCTGTCCCTACCCGTATGGCATGCTTATGAATAGCAACTACTTGCCAACCGATGCCAACAAAAAACTATACAATGCAGGCAGTGAATGGCAGGATGAGTTTGGCGGTGTAATTGACTATTACAGTACTTTCTTTAGGGAGTATGATCCGGTGATTGGAAGATTTAATGGTGTGGATCCGAAGGCAGATGCAACTATGTCGCAATCTGTTTATCATTATTCTGGAAATAATCCGATTAATTTTAATGATCCGATGGGGGATATTTATGTATCTGAAGGGATTGGGCGTAATGGAGCATATAGTGATGCAAATAGTATGGGTTTAGATTTTAGGAGATATGGATATGATTGGAGCAGTTCAAACGCTTTCTTTAAAACCGGGACGTCAGAAGCCGCAATCTTAGTTAGACAAATATTAAACTTCCTCCGTAATGGACATAGCATTGATGAAATAACTGATCAAAATAATAATTCCTGGGGAAGTTATACGTTCTATTTTAATAGCGGCGATTTTACGGGAACTTTAGGTACCAACACTAGTACTATTTATAATACAGATTCTGAACAATATGAGAAGGGACATGGCTCCAGCAGTGAAAATATAGGTAAAAGAAATAGACGATGGCATGTCATTACTTTTGAAAGAAAATTGTATAAATACTTAAAATGGGCAATAGTTAAATGGAATTTAAACTATACACTCAAAGGAAGCCTTAATATTTATGAAGAGCAAGACGAAAAAGGTAATTGGTCGATAAAAGAATGGGCTAGTGATAATTTAGCTACTAATATTATCGTAAATTATTCAAAGGATGATTCAAATTATAGGCCTAACTATGAAGAGAAGGATTTCGTTGCACCGAGATCGTGGCTGCTTAATAAAATTGCTGGCATAGAAATTTCTGGAACTACGTATACTAGATCACTCAAAGGTTATCCAGATATTACCTTTCCTTTTTATCATATGTCGGTATTTGGCATTCATGTTCAGATATCAAATCCATATAGGGAAGGGAGCTTTGACCTATTCTGGAAACGTTTGCGGACTACCCAAGATGAGCTGGGTTGGCCACCACGGTAGTATAAATTACAAAGTATCTGTAGTTAAAAATATTAAACTTGTTTAAGATGAAAAATATATTAATCATACTTTCCATATTTAATTTCATTAGTTGCTCAAATTACGCACAGCAGAATTCTGGAAAACTAATAATTGATAAAAAACTAACAAATAGGTTTTTTGAAAATACGATCATTGTAGGTCAGGAAGGCTCTGACAAGTATTATACTGATTCAGTGTTAGTATATTCTAATGATAGTGTAATAACTAGGGAAGTTTTAGTAAATGCTGATATCAGAGATTCTAATGGGAAGCATTACTCTTTTTTTTCTTGTAAAAGTTTTTTTGTCGAGGATACTTTAGTAGTTGAATTTAAGAGTGGCATGAAGCTCTCAAATAGCAGCTTAAAAATAAAAGTTGTAAGCAAAAAATTTTATGCATATTTTTTCAGTGGTGACGGAAGTATAGAAAACGAATATGAGGCAGTACCTATATCTCTGAAGTTTAGAAAAAAAATAAATAGAAAAGGGCAAAAAATATTTGGCGAGTTAGAAATCGAGTTTCGAGACCCGGAAACTAAACTTGATCATATATTTAAAGGTCCTTTTTTTTGTATTGTGGAATAATTTCTTGATGGCTCTAATTATGCATAGTGCTTAATAAGAAAAATAAACAGTTGTTCATCATGCGAAAGCAAGCCCAGAGTTTTTAATTTGCAACGATGGCCGTCGTTCATTAGTTCTTTGAAATAAGCTGCTTTTAATGTTAATTATATCCGTATGGCATGCCTATGAATAGCAACTACATGCCAGGTGATGCAAATAAAAAACTCTACAATGCAGGAAGTGTGTGGCAGGATGAGCTTGGCGGCGTTATAGATTATTACAGTACCTTCTTCAGGGAGTATGACCCAGTGATTGGAAGGTTTAATGGTGTGGATCCACAAGCGGATGCAACTGTTTGGTTATCTATTTATCATTATGCCGATAATAATCCAATCAACTTTAATGATCCGATGGGAGATATATCGTCAGGAGACTATAGTTCCGAATGGACTGCAATTCTAAGCAAGTTTAGTGGTTCAAATGCGAGGTACGGAGGGCATTGGAGTCCAACAACTGGAGCTGATTTTTTCCAAAGTAATGCCGAGGCCACTGCATTAGGTTTTCTTGCTGCCGGGGGAGCAAGCTTAAACATTTTCTATGGGGCATTTAATTATGGAAATGTGGATTTGAAAGAACTTTACACGAAAAGATATCAGCAGATTGTCAGCGGAAAAAGAGATTTTAAATTTTCGAGCTCAAAAAATAGTAATTTTTTAAAAGATTTAGGAATTATAGCTACTGTGAAAGTTGGAGCAGCAGTATTGGCACTACTTGATGTTATCTCAACACAGTCAAAAATATTTATAAACATCGGCTCTCTAAGTATCCTGGTCGCCGGAAAAATAAAAAGTGAAGGTGGTGAAACTACGCCAGATATAAAAATGGCATCTGATGGCACCAGGAGCTTAGTTGCAATTGGAATTTCATATTGGCAAGGCGAACTTGATCTCGAAGGTGTAAAGACACCGTCTTATGTAATCTTAGCACATGAACTTTGGCATGGATTGGATTTTCTAACCGGCGGAGTGATAAACAATTTTTCTAATTATGTTTTTCCTTATGATGTATCTAAGTACCCCACTCAATCTGAAATTGCGTTAAGTCGCCTATCCCCTGCAAGAATGTACAGTGAGTTTAGGGCAGTTGATTTTGAAAATGCAATAAGGCAAGGTGTAAATCCAAATGCTCCCTTAAGATATACTTATGTTATAAACATATTTAAATGGCTTGGAGTATTGACAAAATGGAGTTTCAAATGATATATTTCAAATTTAGCAGAATGGAGAGTAGAAAAAATATTAACAGAGGGTTATTTTATTTTTTCTTGTTTTGCAGTATAGTATATATTATTATTTCAGCAATTCCATTTTTCGAAATCCTTTTAACGGATTTAAAATTAAGGGCAAGAGGCATCGAAAGAATGCATCCTACTAATGATATTACTATTAATTCATTATTCTTTTTTCTTGCAACACGGCTTATTATTATTATAGCAGGTATCATTTTTC
>JANNCC010000095.1:0-9437 GCA_031386125.1 Chitinophagaceae bacterium | reverse complement strand
TACCGTTCCCGTATCATGGATAAAATGAATACGAAATCGAATGCGGAACTTACCCGCTATGCACTGGAGAATGGGTTGATTTGAAAAGAGATTTTGTAAATACTTTTCATGTAGTTATTATACTACATATTTCACATTAATGTTACTACATAGTTTCAAAAAATTCCACTGTATCTTACTATAGTAGTTCTGTAATCATGTTAATATGAATAAAATAGAAAGTGCAGAATTGGTTCAATATGCATTCGAAACATCTTGATTTTAATTACGCAAACCATTGTGTAATTGTAGTGCCGGGGCTACAAAACAATAATAGAAAAGACTATTTTTTTACATAAACAATAATTGTTTCTTCGGCCTGCCATTTTTATCCATGAAAGGAAAGCCCATGATACTGATTGTTGATGACAATATGAATTTTGTAGACCGGATGATTAGCCTGCTGGATGATGAAGATAGCATCGGGCATATAAATGTGGCTTCAAACTATGAGGAGGCCATTCGCTTTTTAGCGATTGAAGAACCGGATATAGTGTTATTGGATATTAATTTGCCGGGGAAAAATGGGATTGAATTACTAAAATTAATCAGGCAAAATAAAAACCAATGTGAAGTGATAATGATAACCAATCATTCAGATGATTATTATCGGCAGCAGTGCCGGGAATTCGGAGCAAAATATTTTCTGGATAAAAGCAATGATTTTGGGTTGGTACCCGGCATAATAAAGGAGTTATTAAATTAAAGGGAAGGAACAACAGAAGTGTTACTATTTAAAGAAGTGTGACTCATGAAAAGAAAGTGGTCGGTATTAAAGGAGCTGATAAGTGCTTACGAGCAGCCGAAAGACATTTTTCTTTCATTAATTAATGAGGAAGGAAGGATAATCTGTGCAAATGCAAACATGGTTAAAACGCTGCATTTACAGAACCCACGACAGGTGCCAACCAGTTTTTTCGACTTACTTCACCCCGTCAATCTCACTGATTTTAAAACGGCAATTAGTACGTCAGCAAAGAAAAACAGCCCATATTCTATAGAATTGTGCCTGAAGAACGGCTACTATCATCCTATGAAATGGGAGATCAATTATCTGCAGACAGATACCCGGACAAAGAAAAATTACCTGTGTGTCGGTCATAAAATACTTGATGATGATAGGGTAAAACAATTTAATCAACTTGGCGAAAAAAATTACCAGTTGATTGTAGAAAGTTTGAATGCAGGAGTACTCTTTCAGAACACAAAAGGAGAAATTATTGCTGCCAACCAGAAAACTGCAGAAATTTTTGATACAACACTGGAAAGACTATACCAGCTTACAGATATTAGCAACCTGTGGAATACTGCCTGGGAAATAAAAAAAGAGAATGGTGATTCTGTACCTTTTGAAGGAACACCGTTTATGGCGGCATTACAAACGAGAACCCCACAAACCGAAGTGCTGGTTATCCGTCTCCGAAACGAGGAATACAAATGGCTGCATTTCAGTTCACAACCTTTGTTTGAAGAAAAAACTACAGTGCTATTCGCTGTAGTGTCAAACATTGTAGATGTAACACAGGAGAGAAAGCTTTCAGGTCAGCTACAGGAAAGAGAAGCCTTGTTCAATGAGTTTATGAAGCAAACGCCGAACCTAGCCTGGGTGGTGGATGAAGATTCAAATCTTGTTTTTGCCAGCCAATCCTTTTGCCAATACTTTGGGCTGGATGAAAAAAATTCAATCAATAAAAATATTTTCGATCTGATACCTGCTGTCGTGGCAAATTCACTTTATGAAAAACACATCCAGGTTTTGCAAACAGGTATGCCTGTTCAATTGGTGGAAAAAGTAGAATGGGCTAATGGCACGAACTTCGTTTTTCACATCAACATTTTCCCTATTGAAGGAATTACCAGTAAGAAAATGCTGGGTGGGCAGGCTGTTAACGTGGCTGACAAATTTGCAATAGAAACCCAATTGAGAGAGGCCAATAACAGGCTGCTGCTGCTTAGCAGGGCTACTTCTGATGCGATATGGGAATGGGATATGCAGACAGCCCATATTTTCAGAAATGATGCACTGATGGATATGATTGGCTACCAATTAGAACAACCAAAAGGACTTTCGTGGTGGCTGCGCCGTATTCATCCGGAAGATAGAAACCGGGTAAGCGATAAGGTGAAAGACACAACTGACAAAAACCTTCAGTCATGGGAAGAAGAATACAGGTTTAAATGTGCCGACGGAAATTACAAGCACATGCACGACAAAGGATATGTGGTATATGAAAACGGGTTACCTATAAAAATGATTGGCTCCTTGCAGGATGTATCCGGTTTAAAACAACTGGAAAATCAGTTAATGGAAGAAAAGCTGGAACGGCAACAAGAAATTTCAGAAACTGTAATCAGGGTGCAGGAAAATGAAAGGACCAGGATTGGTCATGAGCTCCATGATAATGTAAACCAGATTCTTTCTACTGCGAAGTTGTTTGTGGATATGCTTGCTCCTGCCAGTATCGATCAAACACCTATCAAAGAAAAAAGTCTTGAATACATAATTATGGCGATTGAGGAAATTAGGAAATTGTCGAAAGAGCTGGTGGCGCCACAGTTGCACCAGAATGGGTTGCTGGCAAGCATTTGCTCACTTATTGATGATATCCATCTATCTACTGAGATTATTATAAAATTCACTCATGATAAGGAAAATGATTTACTGTCGTCGGGTAAAAAAGTAACGCTATTCCGGATTGTACAGGAGCAGCTAAAAAATATCCTTAAGCATAGTAAAGCAAAACAGGTAGATATAAATCTTCAAAGTAATGACCGGGATGTACAGTTAACTATAAAAGATGATGGTATTGGGTTTGATCTCAGGCAAACCCGGCGGGGTATTGGCTTGTCTAATATTTACGAAAGAACCCGGTTTTACAATGGCTCGGTTGATATACAGGCCGCACCAGGCAAAGGATGTACGATAACCGTAAGAATGCCTTACTTATAATAATGGGAGACATCTATCCAGCTAGGTACTTCTTCTTATAAAATTAAATTATAACTCTTATAAGAGTAATTTACCTATTCCCCTCAAGGCATTTTCATCATATCATTGCGTTGTATAAATGCAAATACTGTTTAGAAGCCATCGGGTAGTTAAACAGTACATAAATCCAGTCCTAAAAAACCAAAGATGAAAAAGCCAGTATCCACTAACTTCAGCATATTCGTAAGGCTGGATGAACAAACTGTCTATGATTATTTTAATCATCATGACCCGGCACCGCTCTACAAACGCCAATTGGGTCATGAATTTGAGCAATATATCTATAATTCAATTTTAACTTCAAAACGAGATGCCGTCATTAAATACCAGGCGATCTGCCTGGAGTATTCGGATAAACGCTTTATAGAACCTGTTACTCAGGCCATACGTACCCATTTCAATCTAAAAAAGTCTCTGAAAGAAGAGGAATTTAAAAAGTTTAAAAGCAGGACTTTGAAGCTACTCATTGCCAGCCTGACAATAGTGCTTTCTTTCCAGGCTTTAGTGCCTTATATTATTGAAGGTATGGATCATCGTCTGGCCGGGTCTATCCACAATGTAGTGGATGTTTTTAGTTGGGTTATATTATGGAAACCTATTGATAGGTTGATATTTTATTGGAACCCTTTTAAAAAGGATATTCATTTATTAAACCGCCTGTCGTCTGCAGAAGTTGTTGTACTTGAAAAAAATAAAATAATTGGAAAAGATAAACAGAAAGCATCATAAGTTTTTACTGCTCTTGTGCATGTTTTCCGGCACAGCATTTACGCAGGCCAAGAGTGGTATTGAAAACTACAATCTTCTCAGCCAGTCTGAGAAGTATATATGGATGCCAATCATTCACTATCAGTCTTCAAAAGGAATATATACAGAGCTGCGTTATAATTATGAAGATGTACAAACACTTTCGCTTTTTGCGGGTAAAACTTTTACAAGCGGAAAGACATTAGATTTTACAATAACACCAATGGCAGGATTTTCGACCGGGAAGTTTACCGGGCTATCATTAGCTGCAAATCTTGATACTGAATGGAAAAATTTCTATCTGTCATCTCAAACGCAATATAGCATTGGTACAAAAAAAGAGGTTGACAATTTTTTCTTTACCTGGTCAGAACTAGGATATAATATTTCAAAGAACTTATATAGTGGTGTGGCCGCTCAATATACCCGGCAGCAGGGAGTAGGTAGTATAGAATCTGGTTTTGTTGCCGGAGTAATTTTTAAAAATGTTGAAGTACCTGTTTATGTATTTAACCCTTTCAAGCCGGGGGGGCATTTTGTAGTAGGCTTGAATTATGAGTTTGATTTGAAAAAGAAACGATAGTTACAGCAACAATTACAAGTTTGCACTTAGTATAAAATAAACATTCCTATAAAATATAAAATAAAAAACAAATACACTAAACCATTGAGATAATTTGTATTTACTTCAATTGTAAAATCTAAAATCCTAAAAGTCCAATCTATGAAGAAGCTACTATCTGCCGTACTACTATTGTCTGCCATATATACACAGGCACAGGTAAAAATCGGGAACAACCCATCTACGATTGATGCAAACTCCCTCCTTGAACTTGAAAGTACCAATAAGGGATTTCTGGCGCCAAGAGTAACTTTGACGAGTATTACGTCTGTTTCACCTTTAACGGGTACAGTGCCAGCTGGAATGCTTGTATATAACTCAGCCGGATCGCTAAACTACGGGTATTATTATTGGGCTGGAGCAGAATGGAAAAAATTAGGTAATGGTATTGACAACCTCGTATCCAAAACGGCTTCCACAACATTATTGAAGTCAGAAACAATTGTTCTGGCAAGTAACGATATTATTTTAACGTTACCAGTAGTTACTTCTGCTGACAACGGTCTGCAGATAAGTGTAAAAAATAGCGGAGTCCATACAGACCAGGTAACGGTGAAGGGAAATGGCAGTGCTACTATTGACGGATCGGATTCTGCTAATCTTACAAGATATGTCGGTCATACTTTTATCGCCACTGGTGGCAACTGGGTGATAAAGGGAAATAAAAAGATAAATGAGCATTTGCTGGATGTTAATCCAAATAGCAGCTGGACCACCATACAGGAGGCAGTTGATTTTTTGGAAATTCACATGTCAGCTCCCACTGTTATCAGACTTGGTGAACAGTCATATGATATTGATGCTACTATAAATGTTGATCTGCCATATGATCTTACTTTTCAGGGAATGTCTTATGGAACTGCCACATTAGCCGCTGCTACTGGCCTTGCCGGCAAACCTATGTTCAGGTGTTTGTCTGCCTGCTATTTCAAAATGCTGAATTTTGATGCCACTACATTAACCAACTATGGAACTGCTGCAGGCGAAGATGCAATACGATTTTTAGGTAGTGGTTCTTATAATGAGGTTAAAGACTGTTCTTTTGACAGGTTCTATAATACAATTTTAGACTCCACTGATGCAGAGATATGGGTTTTTGAAACAGACATATCTAACTCCCAGGGAAGTGGCATATTGGTTCATGGGGCTGTAGCCGGAGTAACTGTAAAAGTGGCTGAAACAGATTTTATTGGTTGTAATTACGGTATAAATCTGAGTAAAGGCTCTGGGGGCACCATTCAATTAGCAACCGGCGGATATTATAATGGTGTAAGCGGAGATACTGCAATTTTCTATCAACCCGTAACTTTCACTTCTTTCTCAGTTATATCTATAACAGGAAATACCTGGAATAATACAGGAAAATATATTGAAGGGTTTGATTTTACCCGTACAGACGGAAGAGATGCTAATGCTATTGTGGAAAGTAATGCGGGTATGGGAGATAAAAAGCCAAACTGTTATATCAATTTGTTAAATGGCGGCACGACAACAACTTTAACGACTACCAACTCATGGTATAAAGTAAATTGGACTAACACCTCATCCACAACCTGTAAATGGACGATAGGAAATAACAGGATAACTTATCAACCTGCCAACAAAAAGGACGGCTTTATTGTAATAACCGGGAATCTATCGGTTAATCAAACAAACAGAACTATTTCGCTAGGTCTTGTAAAAAATGGAGTAACCGGTACAAGATATGGTGAAACCACACTTAGAACCGCTAACTCCGGCACTGCCTCCCAATTTTCAACCGTTATTTATGTGTCGGATATTTCAGCAACCGATTATTTTGAAGTCTTTTGCTCAACGACTACCGGAGGTGATATTATTACGATGCTTGATATAAACTGGCAGATCATTGCTCAATAATTAATTTCATCCTATTAAACGATTAATTATGAAACGGAAATTAATTATATTGTTTTTCCTTGCATTGAGTGGAAGTACTATGGCACAAAATGCAATGAATAATAACGGTAATCTGCAAATTCACTCAGGAACATCCATTACTGCTTTTGGCAGCGTAACGAATGCTTCATCAGGAGTGCTGGTAAACAATGCCAGTTTTTATGTAAAAGGCAACCTCACCAACGATCAGGCATCAATGGCTGTTGGTACTGGTACTTTATATTTGAATGGAACCAGTGCACAAACCGTTAATGGTGCACAGACTTTTAAAACCAATAATCTTGAAACTAATAACAGCGCCGGCTTTACACTAAATAATAATTTAAGCGTAAGCGGTACGCATACTTTTGCAAGCGGATTAATAGCTTCATCAGCCACACCTAATTACCTGGTGTATGAAGCTGGCTCATCTCATACCGGCAGTACCGACAGCCGTCATGTAACGGGATGGGTAAAAAAGCATGGCAATACAGCTTTTACTTTTCCTGTCGGTGATGCCACCTATCAACGAACTGCTGCCATTTCCAATTTGTCTGCTTCATCTGAGATTAACTGCTTTTATAATACACCAACCAGTAACACTATTAATTTATTCTCGCCACTGGCAAAGGTAAAAGCCAACGAGTACTGGCAGATAGACAAGGTATCCGGCGGCACAGCACAGATAACATTAAACTGGGATCATTCTAAAATGGCGATGGATAATGTATTACTTGCTGATATTGTTGTGGGGCATTATACCGGCGGTAATTGGACTGACGCAGGTGGTGCTGGTTCGGCAACAGGAAATGTAACCACCACCGGTTCTATTACTTCTACTGCTGTTAGTTCATTTAGCCCATTTACAATTGGGTACAGAAGTTTCCCGGTTCCGCTAAAACTGATTTCATTTACTGCCGAAAGAAGATCAGGAATAAGCTATCTGCGGTGGATAACAGACAACGAACAAAACGTTTCTCATTTTGATGTACAACGCAGTTTTAACGCAGTTAACTATTCATCCATAGGTGATGTAGCCGCCCGCAACAGTGGTTTCAGGGATCAATATAATTTTGAGGATCCTTCCTATTTTAAAGGATTTGCCTGGTATCGCATCCGCAGTGTTGATATAGATGGAAAATTCAGCTACTCAAGAATTGCAGTTGTTTCAGAAGCAGATCTACAATCTGGTTCATTTGTAGTGATGAATCCTGTTCGAACTGCTATAACAGTATTTAATAAGACTGGCGAAGACGGAGTTTTTGATTATCGTTTATTTAATTCAGCCGGACAATTGAAGTTACGGGGCAATGTGAGCATGGTAAGTAATGGTGGGGCTGTCTTATCGCTGCCGGCACAAACGGCAGCTGGTATTTATATACTGGAACTGGTAAATGAAAAAACACAATTCAGGCAAAAATTGCTGGTAGAGAAATAATTATTTTCTGGAGATAATTTTATCTCCAGATTTTTTACATAGGTTGATTTTCCGTCCCGTATTGCAGCGGGGCGGTTTTTATTTATACCTGCTTGCCAATACTTGCTCTACATCTTTCAACGAGTATTCTTTAGTCTGTAACAGGATAAGATAATGGAAAAGCAGGTCAGCGGCTTCACCCAAAAATTTTTCTCTGCTGTTGTCTTTACTTTCTATCACTAATTCCACAGCTTCTTCACCCACCTTCTGTGCAATTTTATTGATGCCTTTAGCAAAGAGGGAGGAAGTATAGGAAGAGTCAGCAGGGTTTGCTCTTCTGTCAGCAATTACCTTCTCTAGTTTTTGCAGAGAAAATTCACTGTTGTTTTCTTTGAAGCAGGTATCAGCACCAGTATGGCAAACCGGACCTGTTGGGTTGGCTTTTATTAATAGAGTATCGTTGTCGCAATCGTTCAGTATTTCTTTTACCAATAAAAAGTTACCCGAGCTTTCTCCTTTTGTCCAGAGCCGCTGTTTGCTGCGGCTGTAGAAAATTACTTTACCTTCTTGTTTTGTTTTACTAAACGCTGCCTCATTCATAAAGCCAAGCATCAATACTTTTTGTGTGTTATCGTCTTGTATAATTACAGGAACTAAACCATCGGCATATTTAGAAAAATTGGGTGTCATAATCGTACAGGTATTTTATTGTCAGCTAAATATTTTTTTAAATCCGGAATAGCTATTTCTTTGAAATGAAAAATACTGGCAGCCAGGGCTGCATCGGCATTCGCCAAGTGAAACACTTCAGTGAAATGCTGCATCGTTCCTGCACCACCTGAAGCAATTACAGGAATAGAAACAGAGCTACTTATCTGTCTTGTAATATCAATTGCAAATCCAGCTTTTGTTCCGTCATGCTCCATAGAGGTCAGCAGGATTTCTCCGGCACCTCTATCTGTTATTTCTTTGGCCCATGCGGTTGCCAGAAGAGTAGTGGCATTTCTTCCACCATGTGTCACCACTTTCCATTGACTGGTTATAGTTTTCGCATCTACTGCTACTACCACACATTGACTGCCGAAATTTTTTGCTAACTCATTAATTAAACCTGGATTCTTTACTGCAGATGTATTGATAGATATTTTATCTGCACCGTTTTCTAATAACACACTTACATCTTCAATTGTATTAATGCCGCCACCCACGGTGAAAGGAATATTTATATGAGTAGCAATATCTCTCACTAATTTTGCCAGTGTCTTTCTTTTTTCTGTTGTAGCTGTAATGTCAAGAAAAACTAATTCATCAGCACCTTCTTCACAGTAACGGACAGCCAACTCCACCGGGTCGCCAGCATCCCTTAGTTGAATGAAGTTTGTTCCCTTCACAGTTCTGCCATCTTTTATATCAAGGCATGCTATGATTCTTTTGGTCAGCATTACTTATAATATTTTTTTTAAGTTATTCAGCGAAATTCTGTTTTCATAAATCGCTTTTCCAATGATAGCTCCGCTGCAACCGGCCTCCCTTAATTCTTCTATCTCTTTGATGGTTGTAATGCCTCCACTGGCAATCAGATCAATGGACGGGTATTCATTCATTATTTTTATATATAAATCAGTTGCCGGCCCTTGTAGCAAGCCGTCTTTGTTTACATCCGTACAGAAAAATTTCTTTACTCCTTTTGTTTTGTATTTTTCAATTAAATCAAAAACAGTTACCGT
>JANNCC010000046.1:0-11566 GCA_031386125.1 Chitinophagaceae bacterium | reverse complement strand
CAGTATCAATTGTTGTTCTTGGCCATAGAGAGTTGGCGGCAATACGATCTTTCTTTAATAACCCTTAAAAACCGGAAAATGGCAGCAGCGGTAGGAGTATATTGCTGACTGAAAAACCGTTTAACCCGAAAGATGCTTCTGTAAGCAAATAGTAGCTCAATAGCAACGCCGTACTAACTCCATACCTACTTCATCAGAAGCCATGAAAAAAGCATGAACTCCTAAAATAGATTACACAAACAAATCATTATACAACGTTGCTCCCGGCACCACTGAATATTTCTCCAGATCAGTAATACCTTCTTTGGCAAGTACCTGTTCATCTACAAATAAATTGCCGGTACACTCACCAGAAGGTTGCCGAAGAATATGATACGCCGCATCTGCCAATATATCTACCGTACGGCTCATGTTAGCCAGCATCTGCCCTCCCAATAAATTTCTTACGGCAGCAGTATCAATTGTTGTTCTTGGCCATAGAGAGTTGGCGGCAATACGATCTTTCTTTAATTCTTTGGCCCAGCCAACCGTCATCATACTCATGCTGTACTTGGTAAGGGTGTAGGCTACATGCTTTTCAAACCATTTCGGGTCGAGGTTGATGGGGGGAGATAAGGTAAGTATATGTGGGTTTCCCGATTTCTTTAAATGTGGTATGCAGGCTTTTGTTACCAAAAAAGTTCCCCGCACATTAATGCTGTGCATCAGGTCAAATCGTTTGGCTTCTGTTTGCTCAGTGGAAGTGAGTGAAATGGCAGAAGCATTGTTTATTAATATATCAAGGCCGCCAAATTTTTCTATGGTCTTATCCACCACATTTTGTATCTGGTCTTCAAACCGTATATCACATTGCAAGGCTAATGCTTTTCCACCAGCCGCTTCTATTTCCGCAGCAGCTGTAAAAATAGTGCCCCCAAGCTTTGGGTTTTCTTCCACACTTTTTGCAGCGATTACAATATTAGCTCCTTCAGCTGCTAACTTTAATGCAATGGCTTTGCCGATGCCACGGGTGCCGCCGGTGATGAGGACTGTTTTGTTTTGAAATGACATAACGTTTGTTTTAACCCGCCCCAATCAATAATTTTTTTATTGCAAAACTCTTATGCCCCTCCCGGGAGGGGGTGGGAAAAGCATGAAAGAGCTAAGATCTAAAACTCCGGCAACACCGGTTTTGTTTGCACAATATCCTCTATTCGTTTCATTATTTCTGCACTAAGCTTTTCAACTGCATCTAAAGCTTTTAAATTCTCCAGCAATTGTTCTTTACGGGAAGCCCCCAATATAGCCGTAGTTACGTTTGGGTTTTTTATACACCAGGCAATACTTAACTGTGCCACGGATATTCCCAACTCATTAGCAAGACTACTTAGTTGCTTAATTTTTTCGAGAAAGTTTTCTTTCATCCATCTGTCTTTTAGCCAGTCAAACCCTTCAATAGCAAAGCGGCTGTCTTCCGGAATACCATTATTGTATTTACCACTTAGTAATCCCGATGCCAGCGGACTCCAGATGGTAGTGCCCATACCCACGGTTTTAAAAATCATCAGGAATTCATTTTCCATTTTATTCCGCTCCAGCAAATTGTATTGTGGTTGTTCCACCGAAGGGCCAATCAACCCATACTGATTCGCCACCCGGTGTGCTTCCATTATTTCTACGCCACTCCATTCGCTGGTACCCCAATATAATATTTTTCCCTGCTGAATAAGGTTATGCATCGTCCACACCACTTCTTCTATCGGTGCTTTTTTGTCGGGGCGGTGGCAAAAATACATATCGAGATAATCCAGTTGCAGCCGTTGCAATGCTTCGTTGCAGGCTTCCATCAAATGCTTCCTGCTTAATCCTGATTGATTGGGTTTGTTTTCTTTTCCCCTCCAGCCCCAGAAAGCTTTGGAAGAAACCGTGTAAGAAGTTCTATCCCAGTTTTTCTTTTTCAGCACCCGGCCCATCATCTTTTCACTTTCACCCAGTGCATATACTTCTGCATTGTCAAAAAAATTAACCCCGTTATCATACGCAATGCCCATCAGCTCATCAGCAACGCTGTCATCTATTTGTTTATGAAAACTTACCCAACTGCCAAAGGAGAGAACACTTAGTTGCAGACCGGTTTTGCCCATGTAGCGATATTCCATGCTAAAAAAGTTTGAGGTTTGAAGTTAACTAAAGAAGCAACAAACTTGACAGAAACTAAGTTCGATTATTTCGGAAAACCATTTTCAGAAACTTGCAATATCCCGGTAGGATAGCGGAAAGTAATCCTGCTAAAATCCTGTGTGGCTTCTAATCCCTTTCCGGGATATATTTTTTTATCAGGTGTCCGGTATTCTGCATATTTATCAGAGTAGAAAAGTTTTGTATTCTGATCCCACCAAAGATCCTGACACTTCAGCGTATCGCCAGTTCTGCTGATCACTACCACACTATCCCAGAGATATACTTTATTGAAGTTTTCAAAATATTTTCCATGGCGGCTATCCAGCCATGATTCTATGGTGGTGCTGCTATCATAAAAATCGCAGTGCAAAGATTTTGGAAACTCTGCATACACAGTGTCGTCAAACACCCTTATCATTAAGGGGGCCTTTAATATAGCCTTCAGTTTACCTTCCTGGCTCAGCAGGCTTTCGATATTTATCGCCTCCTCCTTCATCACTACTTTCTTTGTGAGATCATATATCACTTTCTCATCGTTTTCGCAACTGCTAACAAAACAGCAGCCTGTGAGAAAAGCTGCTGTATAAAAAAGTTTTTTATAAAAAAAGAAATTAGTCATATCTCCTTTTGATGAACCAGAAGTCGCTTAGTGAAAAGCCTAAAGAAAATCTGAAGGTATTTTCCTTCAGCAAATTATCATTATTTCCTCTTTTGCCATACTCAAATGCAAGGTTAACTAATGTAACCTGGTTAGGAGCCTGGCGGCTTAAGGCTATTGGCAAACCCAAACCAAAGGATGCTCCAAATTGCGGCATCGTCTCTTTCACTTTTATATAATCCGGGCCAATAACAAAGCCAAATCGGTATGATACATTGCTGAAATAATTTCTTGTTGGTACGGGGTTTATTTGTCCGCCTATTTTTAGCTGCCAGCTATTGGTAACAGAATCGGCCTGCCCATAGAAACGATACTTACTCCAGTTTTGCATGCTGAAATCCATACCCAGCATCCATCCGATTTTCTTTTTATCCTTCTCCATAATAATTGGTCTTTGTGCTACAAATCCAACAGTATAAGACGAAGGCATTTCTATTTTACCTTTTATATCCCGTCTGTCTGATACACTATCCAGCCGCAGGTTACCAAGGTTATCATCAAAATAAAATGTTTCTCTTAATATATCCTGCGTAGCATTAAACTTCTGACCCCAGTTACCATAAGCACCGATTGTAAGAGACACCCTGTTATTCAAAGGAATCTTGTATTGTAATCCTGCATTAAAAAACAATCCACCAAAGTTGGTCTTTGTTTCAAAATTGGCCTGAAAATAATCTACCGAATCATTAATGAGGCTTCTTCTGGTACTGTAATCTTTTGCACCGAAGAAATAACCCCCATTAAAACCAATACTTAGTTTTTGCTCTCCTTTTGCAGTAACCTTTTGAAACAGGCTGAACCCTGTACCAATGGATGCAAGGTAGGAACCACCATCTCCTTTGTAGTTGGTAGTAGCACTATCTATCGGCAATCCTGTAATGGGGTCTTTCAGCCTTTCATTACGTACGATATTATAACTGATTCTTGAAACAGGACGTAATCCGAAACTTAAGCCCCAGTTGTTTTTAAGCGGCACACCAACATTCAGATAAGAAAACAATGCATTGCTCGCAGTAAATTTTCTTGCCGGCGATGTTTCTATCAGTGTCCGGTTTTCGAAGTTTAATCCCACATCAAGTATGGCTCTTCCTGAAACTAATTTTTTTGATTTTGCTTCCAGCACTGCCTGGAAGGCTGAATAAGATGCCGGGTTGCTGAAATTAATAGAAAGAAAATCAGTGTAGCCGGCAGAAATACCACCCAAACTTCTGTTCGTAACATTGGATGGTGGAACAAGGTCTCCGATGCCATACCTGGAATAAGGTGAATTATCCTGCGAAAAAGCAGGGGAAACAGCGGTAAAAAGCAGAACCACAATCGTCAGGAAAAATCCATGTAACGTATTGATTCTCTTAGGGGTTATTAACTTCACTAATTGCATACAGACCTTTAAAGATTAAATCAGGGTCTGCAAATATCTTGTTTTTAAGGTGTGAAGCCAAATAGACTATATCACCCCCGGTTAACAGGACGTTAAAGTTCCTGAACCGCTCCCGGTACGCCTCTATAAAGCCATCTATTTCTTTGGCCATACCCAGCACCACCCCGGTCAGAATATTGGTGGTCGTATCGTATCCAATCAGGGGCAAATTGCTGTCGGCCTTAATTAATGGCAGTTTAGCCGTGTAATAATTCAATGCTTTCAGCCGCATTTCCATACCCGGAGAAATGGCACCACCAACGAACTCATGGTATTTATTAATGAAGTTATAAGTGACACAGGTGCCGAGACCGATGACCAGGGTATTTTTATCTGGATAAAAATGAACAGCCGCCGCCGTTAATGCCAGCCTGTCCGCACCAATAGTTTCTGGTTTGCCCACCGGTGTGGTAAAGGCAACTTTGGTAAGATGGCTGAGTTTGTGAAATTTTGTTTTGGCTGCCAGCAACTCTTCAATTGCCGTGTTATGATCAATAACGGAAGAGAGGATTGATTTTTGGGGCTGATACTGGTTGATGAGTGATTGAATAGTTTCAACAGAATCATCCTTCAATACAATAGCTTCTTTCATCTCCGCATCATGAAAGATGGCGACTTTTTTCCGGGTGTTGCCAAAATCGAAACAGAGGGTTACTGACATGATTATTTTTTTCTGAAGTTTTACTTCCCCAAATCTACACCACCCAGATTTTTAAAATGCCCGTTCAGTTTTATTTTTTCTTTCAATTGTTCCATACCGGCCAGCATCGGTATCACTTTGGTTAGATGCCTTTTTAAATATTCCTGTCTTTGTCTTTCATCCAGCAGCTGCAGCAGTTCATATTCTTCTTCGGGAGAAAGACCGATATGATGTGCCACTTCATACGATGTTAATTCGCTGTCTGCTTTTTTAAAATCTTTATCCACTTTTAAAATAAGGTGCAGCTCCTTAATACTGTTCATCACTTTCCGCATCAGTTCCGGCACCCCTGTTTCATAGTTATCGGGATAGTTAACAATGGCACCGCTGTATAGCCTATCCGGTATATCAGTTATCATTTCCAGTATGCGAAAAACTTTTACTCCAGTTGTTTTAATGTCCATCTCGCCGCTGTCATACACTTTCGTCAGTTCCGTTATTTCCACCATAGAGCCATACTCCTGCACTTTGTTCTGAATAACCGCAGGAATACCAAATGGTTTCTTTTCCGTATGGCATTCACTTACCAGTTGCTTATACCTTGGTTCAAAAATATGCAGGTTCAGGCTTTCGCCGGGAAACACTACCGTGTTAAGAGGGAATATAGGAATGAAATTGGTCATGAAGGCAAAGTTAGTGGGAAGTGGAAAGTGGTGAATAGGACTAAAAGTCTGCTACCCCTACTTACTACTAACTATTCCCCACTTCCCTACTTAATTCCCTTAATCTTGCATACTTCAAAAAAGTATAATAGGCTGTCATTTTTGCACAGATATAACCGGTATGGCCATCTAAAAAACCTCTTTTCAAAAAATAATGATTGAAAAAAGCAAACCCGGGAGCCACCTGCAGCTTAAACCAAGATGCCTTTTTTCCCTGCCGGTTATATTTTTCTGCATTCAGCATGGCATAGTTTACCATTTTAGCAGCATAATCATGTACATCTTTCATGGTGCGGTGCAGGATGTAGCCGGGCAACTTATTGGTTACTACTCCTTCCGGAATAATTAACTGTTCATGTACCGGTGCATCATCCCAACTCACAGTTTTCTGGTTGAACAACCGGGTATGCCTGTCATTGCCCCATTCGCCATACTTCAGGTATTTATCGCCAAGGAAGTTTTTATATTTTAATTCATATACCGTTTTCCCGTTGCCTAACTGTAAAGCCAGCAGTGATTGTTTCAGTTCCTCATCAATCGCTTCATCTGCATCAAGGCTTAGTATCCATTCGTACTTTGCTAAGGCCGTGGCTTTGTTTTTTGTCTTTCCAAAGCCTTCCCAGCTTCCCTGATGCAGGTGAACGTTGAATTGTTTTATTATTCCGACAGTATTATCTGTGCTTCCGTTATCATACACAATTATATCATCAGTCAGCCCTTGCAGGCTTTGCAGGGTTTTGCCGATGATGTCAGCTTCGTTCTTACAAACTATAACTACTGATAAGGATTGCATGTCATTACAAAGATTACATCTTTTCTGCGTTCAGCCATTTATACCACCACAAAATGACAAATGAATAAATAAAAACTCCAAACTGCACTTCCAGGCCAATATCAAACAAAAAACTGAAAGCAGTAGTACCATTCAGTAACCACCACAGCAGTTTGTTATTTGTTTTTATCAAAAAAGGAATACACATAGCAAAACTAAAGACTAAAAAACCCGGCCAGCCGCAGGCTGCACCATACATCAGCCATTCACTACTGGGATAGATCTTATCCTGTTCAATCATTTCTGTGTAGTTTTCTCCATACCATTTTTTTGTTTTCGTCATCACATCACCGAGCCCAACTCCGTTTACAGGTTGTTGGTTCATTACATTCCATCCCGCCTTTAAAGAAATAACCCGGACAGCATCTGTTGACCCGGGCAGGTAATGGGCTTTTTCAAAATATCCTTTATCATACAGGAAATATTGAACCCGGTTATGAAAAGTAGGAACGGTCTTGTAAGCAATCAACGGCAATGCTATCAACAGTATCATTAATGCCAGCCCATATTGCCATTTCCATTTTTTTAAAATCAACCAGAATGCAGTTCCTGCTGCTATTATATAAAAGGAGAACAACCCTGTTCTGACTGTGAGTACATGAAGAAATATAATCAGCCATATTGTAGCAGCTCCCAAGGAATAGGATATCAGTTTGTTCTCCTTTCCTTTTTTAAGACATAACCAGCCAGCCAGCAAAACACCTGTACTTACTAGCCAGCTAAAACGAACATGGTCGTTCTCCAATGGCGTCACAATACTTTTTGCCCGCAAGTAGCTTTCATTAATTGCGGCAGCATCAGACAGATAATGAAACATACTCCAGCAAGAACCGGCGGTAATTAACCCAATAAAAATATATCCCAGCCAATCCCATTGTTTTTTTGAAAGATAAAATGGTCCGGCAAAAGCCAACGGAAGAAACAAAAGCGGCAGCTTGATGCGGACAATATCAGCCCATTCTTTTTTATCATCGCTCCACAAACCAGATAACAATGGCAGAAAGAATAACAAACTCATGCCCCATAAAAGAGGTGATGAAAAGAAAGCTAAAAGATGCTTTTTAAAATCAGTATGAAAAAAGGAACCAATAACAAATGCCATCATACTAACGGATAAGGCGGCACGGGAAAAGAACAATGATGTCATCATACAAACAATCAGGGTAAAAATAATGGGGCTTCTCCATGAATGCTGTAACTTGTTCCGCATACTTTTGTAAACGTACAACATCCGGTTCATTCTATGTGGCAGGAATTACTAAATCAATTACAGCAGGGCGATGTAAAAGCATTGGCCCGTAGCATATCGCTGGTAGAGAATGAACAGCCCGGTTATGAAACATTTTTGCAATCACTTCCGGCAGCTTCATCAAAAATTATCGGCATCACCGGGCCACCCGGCGCCGGAAAAAGTACATTGGTGGATGCTTTGATTGGTTTGCTGGCAGATGCGGGAAAGAAAATTGCCGTACTATGTGTGGACCCTTCTTCTCCATTTAATCTGGGAGCTCTGCTTGGCGACAGGATAAGAATGAGTGACTGGTACACACATCCCAATATTTTTATCCGTTCATTAGCTACACGAGGTTCGATGGGTGGGCTGCATCCAAAAATTATCGAGATAACAGATTTGCTTAAAGCATTTCAGTTCGACCATATTATTGTAGAAACAGTTGGTGTAGGGCAAAGTGAAATTGAAATTGCCGGGCTGGCTGATGTAACAGTGGTGGTAGTAGTTCCTGAAGCAGGTGATGAAATACAAACAATGAAAGCCGGGTTAATGGAAATAGCTGATGTATTTGTCGTGAATAAAGCAGACCGACCCGATGCTGATACTTTTGTAAAAAATTTACAATTAATGCTGGCTCCCACCTTCAGTAAACATTATAATGAAGTGCCAATTGTAAAAACAGTGGCTTCGCAAAAAGAAGGAGTAAGTGAATTGCTGGACATTATTACACACCAGTTACAGAAATCACATACAACCGACAGAACATTCTGGCTACTTGCAGAAAGAGCTTTTTATTTAATTGAACAAAAAAGAATGAAAGATGTTGATAAACTAATTTTGAAAAAAGAAATTGAAGCAATCTACCAAAAAGGTAATTTCAATTTATATAAGTTCATTGCTGATAAATAATAAAAATGGAATTGATCCCTAATGAAGGCTTACCCCGGGTGGCTATTTGTGAACCGGCAGGTATTGAAGTAGAACCTGGTAAGGCCTACTCCTGGTGCAGTTGTGGCCTCAGTGAAAAAGAACCTCTTTGTGATAATGCACATAGAAACATAGAGGGATTGCCTTTTAGAAGTGTGAAAGTGATATTTGACAAACTGCAAGTAGTTTGGTTCTGCCAATGCAAACAGACAAAGACACCGCCTTTTTGTGATGGCAGTCATAAAAAAATATAGTCTACTTAATAACTTTACTGGTGAAAATCTTTGATTGCTTTACTTTTTTTAATGAACTTGATTTGCTGGAGTTCAGGATGAAGCTGCTGGACAAGCAGGTTGATTATTTTGTTATTGCCGAATCGAATCTTACCCACTCAGGTCAAAGTAAGCCTTATAATTTTTCCGAAGCAAAAGAACGGTTCAGACCATGGCAGCATAAAATCATTTATCTGCAGGTTGAACAAAGTACGGAAGGCTTAGTGTTTGAAGAACAAACAACTTATAACCCCGGAAGCGCCGCATGGAAATTGGAGAACGAACAGCGAAATGCTTTACTGAAAGCATCCACATACATGGAAGACACGGATATGGTGCTGCTCAGCGACCTGGATGAGATTCCTTACCGCCTTGCTATTAAAAAAGCAATGTCACATAATAAACCAGTAGCTTTTTCTATTTTGTTTCATTATTATTTTATTAACTGCCAGGGTGCAGGGAAAGACAGGTGGTGGAAGGGTTGTATTGCGGCTACCGCTAAACAGTTCAAAGAAATAACACCACAGGGATTAAGGGATAAACGAGATATATTTCCTTCACTGGACGATGCAGGCTGGCATTTTTCATTTTTGGGCGGCATTGAAAAAATAAAACAAAAATTGCTGGCCACGGCACATACAGAATATAATAAAGATGAATATCTCAGTGAAGAGCATATTAAAGAGGCGGTTGCAAAAAGAAAAGATATATTGAAGCGGGAAGGCATTATTTTTAAATATGTACCGCTTAGTTATTACCCGTCAGCTCTCCAAAAAGTGATGAAACAATATCCTGGATTTCTGCATTTAAAAAAGAAAAACCTGTTTGCCGATCTTTATTACACAATGAGAAGAATAAAAAAAGGAAAGTACTAATGTTGCCAGTTTTTATTTCTAAATAGTCACCTTTTATTCTTGAATTATGAAACCCGACAATTTTACTGACATACCGCAAACATGGGATAATATAAGTATGTATGTTATCCGCACCTGCATCTGGAAAGCCGTACAGGCTTGTGCGCCAAGGTTCAGTGGTCATTTGCTGGATGTGGGCTGTGGCCGCAAACCTTATCGTCAGTTCTTAATAGAGAATAAATATATTAATGACTATACAGGTCTTGACATTGAATCAGCTATTATGTATGAAGATGGCATTAAACCGGATTTTACCTGGGATGGTAATGTGATGCCTTTTAAAGACAATAGTTTTGATACATTGATGGCAACGGAAGTGTTGGAGCATTGCCCCGATACTCAGCAGATAATTAATGAAATGAAAAGAGTGCTGAAACCGGGAGGGTAGCAATCATAACCTATATGATACTGTAATATTTATGAATCAGTTTCATTAAATATTTGTCATCAAATTCAATTCCCAGTTTTTGAATAATCGGCTGAATAGTAGAAGTATCAATCGAAAAATTTGTTCCCTTTTCTATCTCCATGTAATTTGATTTTTTATTCAGAAATTTTTCAATGGCTGTGATAATATTTTTTACGGGATAATTAACAGGGTTGGCAATATTAATAACCTGGTTCGGAAAAAGGTTTTTATTTAGTATGTGTTCAATTATAAGATAAGCATCGTCAATATCAATAATATTTCTGCATGCATTTGTCCATAAGTCAAAGTTTACGTCATTTTTTGTATGATTAAAAAAATAATTAAGTATAGTATTCGGATTAGATGATATACCAGCTAGGTTAGAAACCCTGAAAATGTGATACTTCTTTATATGAGTTTTAATAAAGTCTTCAATATTTAGTTTATGCCGGACATAAGGAGATTCCTTTTCCTGTGGATCATAAATGCTCCAGGTGCTGAAGTAAATTATAACCTTGTCATTGTACTTCAGAACACTTTCCTTAAATAAATTAAATTCCCGGTTATAAGATTCATTGTCGTTATTTTTTGAATTAGAAACACCTGAAGCAAAGAGTAGAAAGCCGCCCTTGTTGTTGAATAATCCGAATCGCTTTGCTACCAGGCCGTTTCCAATAACCATAAATTATTTTCCTGTAAAGATATTCATTCAAAACAAAATCAATTTTATTCCTGAACTGTAATACACCTCAGAATAAGCAAGAACATGTTATTTTTCCTGTTAAGAGGCAAAAAATTACATTTATATTTAGTGCAGCAATTAAATCAATTGCCCATCAAAAATATTTAACGACATTGCGGCTTTATGAAAATTATTGATTGCTTTACTTTTTTCAACGAACTCGATCTGCTGGAATTCCGGCTGAAATTGATGGATGAACAAGTTGATCATTTTGTGATCGCAGAATCCAACCTTACCCACTCGGGACAAACAAAACCATTTTATTTTGAAGAAAACAAAGCAAGGTTCGAGCCCTGGAAAAAAAAGATCATTTATATCCCAATAATTCAAACGGCGGCCGGACTTGATTTTTCAAAAAAGGAAACGGCATACAATCCGCTCAACGCATCCTGGAAATTAGAAAATGAACAACGCAATGCATTGGCAGGAAGCAATGTGTCCATCAGCGATGATGATCTGGTTTTGCTGAGCGATCTCGATGAGATACCTGACCCAATTTTATTAAAAAAAATAAAACCCTGCAATGAACCCGTTGTACTGTCACAGCTTTTTCATTATTATTTTCTGAATTGCCAGAACACAGGCCATGAACGATGGTGGAACGGCACCATTGCTGCAACAGGAAAACGGTTTCATGAA
>JANNCC010000031.1:0-4089 GCA_031386125.1 Chitinophagaceae bacterium | reverse complement strand
AACTCCTTAATCTGGTGGCAGGTACTACAATTATTGGAGCTAATAATAACCTTGGAACAAATCTTACTACCAGTATCAGGGGTTCATCTGCGGGCAATGTGTTGATTCTTCTGGATGGTATACCTGTAAATGACCCATCTGTTATATCGAATTATTTTGACATAAATTTTTTAACGCTTGACCAGATAGAAAGAATTGAACTATTGAAAGGTGGTCAATCTACTTTATACGGCTCTGATGCGGTGTCGGGTGTTATCAATATTATTTCTAAGAAAGCAGCTGACAAAAGAACAATTGTAAGTGGAAATTTTACCGGCGGAAGTTATCAAACATTGAAACAGTCTGTTGGAATTGGTGGCAAAGGAAATAATGTTGACTACCTGGTAAACTATACTCACCTTAGTTCGGATGGCTTCTCTTCGGCTTATGACAAAAAAAACACGGGCATTTTTGACAAAGACGGTTACAATCAGGATGCCCTAAATGGAAGATTTGGTTTCAGCGCTGGCAAAAGAATAAAAGCAACACTATTTGGAACGTATAGTCAATATATAACTGACCTTGATGCTGCCGGATATATTGACGAAAGAGATTTTACTGCGGAAAATATTAATAAACAGGCTGGAGCAGCTGTAATATATACATTCAACAAGGGAGCAGTACATTTAAATTATAATTATAACAGTACAGAAAGAAGTTATCTCGACGATTCATCGCATAAAAGCAGCCCTTATGTTGATTATTCAAAGAGTAATTACCATGGACGCACACATTATGTTGAAATGTATGGCAACTGGAAGCTGAATCAATGGGAGTTATTAGTTGGCGGTGATTACAGGTTCAATAATACAGAACAGTCATATTTGTCAACAGGGCCTTTTGGTCCTTATAACCCACCAACATTAAATGCAAAAATGAATCAAATCAGCCCTTATGCTTCGGTAGTTTATAAAAATAATAATTTTAATCTTGAATTGAGTAGTCGCTTGAATATTCACTCTGAGTATGGGTCTAATGGCACAATTACTTTCAACCCATCTTATTTACTAAAGAACAAGGCAAAAATTTTTGGCAACATATACTCTGCATTTAAAACACCTACGCTTTACCAATTATTTGATATATCTGCCGGCAATACTGACCTGAAACCTGAAAAAGGAATTATTGGAGAAGCCGGGGTGGAGCTAATTTCTATAAAATCTTTCAAGGCAAGAGTCGTTGGCTTTTATCGTACTACGAAAGAAGCTATTGTTTATACTTTCAACCCTTCTACTTTTGAAAGCAAATACCTGAATGCAGCCAAACAAACAAACTTTGGTACAGAATTGGAGGCCAACTATACAAAAGGAAAACTAACCATAACCGCTAATTATACCTACACCAATGGAAAAACAACTTCTGCATTTGATGGCACTGGCTCTCCCATAAAAAAAGATACCTCTTATTTCAATTTTTACCGGATACCTAAACATGTTTTTAACCTGAATACAGGAGTTCAGGTAACGAAAGCCCTTTTTGTAAGCACACAAATTCATTCTGTAAGCAAAAGAGAAGAATTTGTTTATGGCGCTGTTCCGGAAATATTGAAAGCGTATACAATTATAGATTTGTACGCTGAGTATAAATTTACCCAACATGCAAAACTATTTTTAGACCTGAAAAATATTGGCAATAAACAATATTTTGATTTTGTTGGATACAATACCAGAGGTTTAAACTTTACTACTGGCGTAAGTTTTCAACTGTGAAAAATGAGATAAATGTAGTCGTTAAAAAAAATTAATGGGATACAATGAGGTTTATGCGGGCAAGCAGGTCTGTATTATTCAAAGTCCGTACAAGAGTAGTATACTAACAAATAAACTTAATGATTACATTGAACAAGGCTTTTATGATTGCCGGTGTTTATCACCTGTAGATCTTATACATATGAATTTAAAATATTTAAAGAGAACTATATTGTCAGATAAGTACATTTGTAGAAACCAACAGTCATGCAATTTCAGTTTCAGGAGTTTCTGACTTTAACTTTTACTTTATTTGCCGTAATTGATATCGTAGGTTCTGTGCCTATGCTGATATCTATGAAAGAAAAAATGGGTGGCATCAATGTATGGAAAGTGACACTTATTTCAGGTGCCCTTATGGTATTATTTTTCTTTATTGGTAAACCATTCCTGAATATCCTGGGTGTTGATATAAAGTCATTTGCTGTAGCAGGTTCTATTGTCATTTTTATACTGGGATTAGAAATGGTACTGGGAATAGAGTTTTTTAAACCAGAAAAAGGGGCCTCAACCGGAACGGTGGTACCAATCGCTTTTCCATTAATAGCCGGAAGCGGTACGTTAACCACTATCATGTCATTAAAAGCCACTTTTGAAAGAGCTGATAAAAATGAGTATATGATTTTATTAGCTATTTTGATCAACCTGATTGTTATTTACCTGGTACTACGTTCGTTAAACCTGATAGAAAAGGCCTTAGGTAAAGCAGGTTTACTGGCTGTGCGAAAGTTTTTTGGCGTAATTTTGCTGGCCATTGCCGTAAAAGTCTTTGCTGCAAATGTGAGTGGATTGATTAAATAATGTGAGAATATGGAAATGTGGAAGTGTGAAAATGTAGGCGTGTCCTTCATTTCCACATTTTCACACTGTCACATTTCTACATTTTTCTGGCCTCGTCGTACAATGGATAGTATAAGAGTTTCCGAAGCTCCAGATACAGGTTCGATTCCTGTCGAGGCTACTTTTCCAACATCAAACAAAACCAAAGCCGCATGAAATGCACTGTTCATGCGGCTTTCGCATTTTACACCAAAGAAGTTTATTCAAATAAAACCAATTTGGAGGTAACCTTTTCGGTAACCTCGGTTGTCACCTAACTTCGATCTCTTAAAAGCCTTACCAGTAATGAGTTTCATTGATTTTCAATAGTCAAAAACCGATGCAAAATGCATCAAAATGAAACAATATTAGGTAACCTTTTAAGTCACCACAAAATGAAAGAAAATCAATTCATGTCAATCCTCTTCTGGCTCTGGGCGCAGAAGACAGACGATTCAGGCAAGGCACCAATCTACTGTAGAATTACCCTAAATGGGAATCGAACCCTGTTTTCCACTGCAAAAAGGGTGAATCCAGATCATTGGAACTCTGCAGCGAACAAAGTAAATAACAAGTGCCCAGATGCAATTAGCATTAATGAAGATCTGGAATCCATCAAAGGCGATCTCAGAAAAGTTTATAATCAACTCTGTGCAACAAACAAACATGTGACCGGTGAAATGGTAAAACGAGCATACACCGGTAAGGACCAGGAGAAAAAAACAATCATGGATCTTTTCAAATTTAATACTGCGTTATGGACTGAAAAACATAATCAAAAAAAAGCAGCGCTTAAAACAGTTCAGCGATTCGCAACAGTAAAAATTAAAATGACCAGGTTCCTCCAGAAAGAATATAATGTTTCTGACAAAACTCTTTCATCATTGGATTCATCTTTTGCAATAAATTTCAAACATTACCTTACGATTCATGAAAGCCTGATTGAAAATACCATAAACATTTATCTGAGGTTTGCAAAACAAGTCTTCAAATTAGGAGTTGCAAAAAAATGGATTGATGAAAACCCATTTAGTAATACTAAAACTCCATACCGCCATCCGCCCAGGGAAATTCTCAACATGGCTGAATTAAAAACGCTAACCACAGTCTACTTACCAATCAAACGTCTCTGTGAAGTAAGGGATGCCTATGTATTTGCATGTTACACCGGCTTTGCTTATGTAGATGCTGCTAATCTTTCACCAGATAATATCATTATTGGAATGGATGGAAATAAATGGGCCAAATCACAGCGACAAAAAACAGGTGTGCCTGAAATGGTGCCACTGCTGCCCCCGGCATTAGAGATCATTGAAAAATATAAAGACCATCCCTATTGTGTTGCCAATAATAAACTACTCCCCATACTGAGTAATCAGAAATACAATAAAGCCCTGAAACAAATTGCGCAGTTTGCTAGAATTAAAAAAAATCTTACTACCCACATTGCCAGGCATACGTTCGCGACTACAATCTTACTCGA
>JANNCC010000127.1:0-2561 GCA_031386125.1 Chitinophagaceae bacterium | reverse complement strand
GTAACCAGATTGAAAGAGTAACTGCAAAAACAATAATGATTATTTCCATTAAAATCTCTTTTGTCTTATGCCAAAAGGAGTGAAACTTATTATCCAGTATTTTTTTCACTTTTTTTGTATGCTTAATTACTTCTTGTTCTGCCATAAAATGATTATTATGGTCATTAATATACGCATATTCAGAATAAAAAAAAAGATAGGGAGGGTTGGGGGAAATTTCCCTGGCTTTTGTTACGCTACATTATTTATCCCCCCTTAGCAGGAAGACCCGGCTGTGAGACATCGGCTACGAAACTATAAAGATGGAAAACCCGGCAGGGAAGAAGAAGATATTTATTTTTTAAACTGCTTGAATTTTTAGTAACTAAGAAAAATCATATCTCCTTTTCTTGGTTTTATAAATGGGAAGACACTATTGTTCTTCCAGGTTGCTTTTCCGACAGAATCATATAATTCAATAACTTTTCCGGATATTTTAAGGTTGATAACCCAACTGCCTTTAGTATTGGTGAGATCGTAAGTCATTTCTGCTACATTCTTTTCGAAATGCTTCTTTTCATCTTTTAATTCCTTTGACAGCTCTGGCTTATCCTTCATATAATCCATCTTTTCTTGGTGATCTAAAAGCCAGCGGTCAAGCCCTTCTTTATTGGAATAAATTCTTCTTAATTCTATGGCAGCACTATGGCTGATGTTTGTATTCCCGGGGATTTTAAAAAGGATAATGCTGTCATTGCTTTCTAACACCTCGCCTATTTCATCCCTGAGGCGGTATTCGGTTAACCTTTTTTGAAGCCAATTCCGGAAATTGTCTTTTAAATCATTGATATTGGTCCGTAAGCTATCACTATAAGCTGCAGAACTTCCCCCTTTCCATAAAGCTAATCCGGTACGGAAACAAACAGAATCATTTTTATTTCCGCCGAGCCAGATCGATTTAATGAACAACCCTCCTGAAAAATGTAATGTATCGCTGAGATATTTTTTTTCTTCTTGCATACCAGGAAAGATCTTTCTTTTATACAACTCCCCTTTTTTGGTAAATGATTTGATCAGATCGGCTTCTGTAACAATCGAGTCAGGATACATGGCAGTAATGAATTGTGATAGAAAAATTTCACTGAGTGCTGATGAATCCAGGTTTGGCGTTTCAGAAAAATCAAACTGTATATAAAATGATTTTCTCCCGGGAGTGGATGCGGCCTCTTTTTTACTACCGGTGTAGCCGTTGAAGTTTTTTACAAGAAAAAAAGAGCCAATGGCCAGTATCGCCAAACCAATCAGGCCAAGCAGTATCCGGTTACGTCTTTGTTTCCGGAATATTGCCGGCACAGAAGATGGCCCGGACTCTTTTGGATAGAAACCATAAATATTAATTTTTTCGTCGATGCCTTTAAGTCTTGTCTTGCCATAGGAAACCCAACCAATTGCTTGCTCGTTATTTTCTTTAAGCCATCCTACAGCATTTTCCCAGATGGATTGTGAAGTAAGAATTTGCCCTCCGTTTGCTATAGACTCTATCCTGGCTGCCCGGTTAACATGACTACCAAAAATGTCCATCGCCAGTTTATTCTCAACAATAACCTGCCCGATATGAATGCCGATTTTAACCGTAAGGGTGTAATTGTTAACTGTCAGGTGAGCTTTGTTTTTCCGGATGGCCCGTTGAAATTCAGTGGCCCGCAATACTGACGTGGAAGGTTCGGCAAAAACGCATAAAAAAGAATCGCCAATCTGTTTAATAATTACACCGGCATTATCCCGGCACATAATAGTTGTAAATAGCTCATCGTGGATATGCCTTAATCTGGAATAAACCTGTTCGCCTAATTTCTCCGTGGCATAAGTTGAATTAACTATATCGGAAAACAAGATTGCCAGGACAGCCGTGTGCTTGGATTTTCTGAATTCTTCAATCTTATTGATCTCGTCAGAGCTGAGGGATTTTATGCTAAGGTTATCTGGATGCTCCATTTGTTATTTTGGTTTCTACAGCAGTTTCTTTATTAAATATACTTGAAAAATAGAAAATAAATTATACAAAGTAAAGGTCTAAAAAAAAGGATAGTATTTGAAGAACGAGAAGCGGGGCCTCGTTTTCGGCGTAAATAGGAGTTGTATTAAGAATAACGCCGAGTCCACTCCACACATAAAGCCGGGCTGTGAGACATCGGCTACGAAACTATAAAGTTTTTTCTGCCCGGAGTCTCACTGCTGAGTCCGTGTGTGGTGGACTCCGGGCCTGACGGATGCTTCTCCTGAAATTTTTTTTCTACGTCTGTAACTTCATAAGCTGCATACCGGCATAACATGAAGTTACGGATTCTGGCCTTTCGTTCATTGTTGCCAGGGGTCGGCATAACGTTTGACCGGGTGGGCCTTAGAAAGGAAACTCCGTTTCGTATTCGGCTTTGAATCTAGACTCCGGGCAGAAAAGAGATGGTTTTTAAAAGCCGGTCAATGGGATTAGTAAAAACTGCAACCTGATACCAACTACTTGCAGAATTCAATTTGAAGATAGGCCCCGCCGGAACGTAGCTTAGTAATAAGAATGATTGACC
>JANNCC010000380.1:0-2950 GCA_031386125.1 Chitinophagaceae bacterium | reverse complement strand
TTCTGGTTGCGTAAATTTTGCTCTTCGGCTTGTCGGCCAGGTGCATTATTCCGGTTACCTGGTGATTGCGATACAACATCCTTGGCTCCATCATTATCCAACTCCTGTTTGTTACTCTTTAATTTATTGTTTGATTCTCTTTTTGCAGCTTCTTTCTTTTCGGCAATAATAGGATCTGCTTTATAACCAATAGGTTTATCATCAGCACTTATTGCCGGAGCAGCAGGGGGAGCTTTGGGTAAATTTTCAATTGGTTTGTTTACAACTACTTCTTCTGTTTTAGTTTTATCGGTAATAACGGCGGACTCGTCACGTATTTCTTTATTTAAGCCGGCACCTGATCCGGTTTCTATATCACTGTTTGTTACTATATCTTTTTTGGTTGTTGGCCCTTCTTTTAAATCAGACAAAGGCTTGGTTTCGGATGCGGGAGCAGTAACATTGCCAGCTGTGGTGGTAGCAGTTTTAATAGAATCAACAGATTTTACTTCCTCTTTTTTTGTTGTTTCTGCCTGTGCAATTTCACCTGATTTCTTTTTGAATCCAAATTGATAAATCAATAATCCAGCACCAGCAACAAATGCCAGCAATACAGCTGCCCTTAATAGTCTGAAATTATTATTGGATGATTTTTTTAGTACAATTATTTTTGCTCCTTCAGTTTTTTGCTCCAATCTTTTTTTTAGCTCTTCCAGATCGGCATTTACTTGTACACCAGCAGTTGCATAACCTTCCATTGCATCAGCCAGAAATGGATCATCCAGTGCCGCTTTTTCCAGCTCATGCCTTTCCTTATTGGAAAGTAAACCCTGGTGATATTTTTCAATATCAGCCGCGGTAAAATGTTTTATGTTATTATCAATTGCCATATTCCTTTCCCAAAGTGGGGATACAATTCATTTCTATTACAAAATTATTTATTTCACAAAACCTAAATTCAAATAATAAATTTGGTGGCATAAACGACCAAACTCCAAACTCGAAACTCCTAACCCGAAACCCGAAACTCTAAACCCCTAACCCGAAACCCGTAACTCTTCCTTCTCCATACAAATCTTCAAATTCCTTCTTCCATTCTGAATCAGGCTTCTTACCTGGTTCCATTCCTGCCCCGTGATCTCCACTATTTCATTATAACATTTTCCTTCTAAATAAAATAATTTTATGGTCTCTCTTTGTTCATTGATCAGTGTACCCAGGCAGTACTCCATTTTTTTGAAATTCTCCTCTTTTTCCATCACACCATTCAGATGCACATCTGCTTCCGATTGCACAAGTTCTGGCTTGAACTCCACCGTTTTCAGGTTCTTTGGTGTGCGTAATTGCATCAGGCAATGGTTTTTAGCCACCTGGTGCAGCCAGCCTTTAAAATTATCTACTTCATGTCTTTTCAATTTTTGTACCAATTCTTCAAATATCAGCATTACACTATCCTTGGCTGTTTCGGGTTCTTTATAGTATTTAAGGCATACACCATATACCAGTTCCATATATCGTTGATAGAGTTCACCGAGAACGGCCATATCGCCCGATTGCTTGTAAAGTGCAACCAGTTCTTTATCAGATAGTGAGGTGTGGGATATGTTCTTTATAAATGCCAACGGGTAAAATTAATGAAATAAAATTTAGAAGGCCTTTTCAGCAACCATGTTCATCGTCTCCCATAATTTTTTTATTCTTCTTTCTTTTTGAGGAAAAAAAAGGATGATCCCTGTTCCAGGAAAAGTTAAATACTCCACAATTAAACCTTATCCCTGTACTACTACTACGGATATTTTACTCTCCGGCTTCTACTTAAGGAGAGGTTACAGTGTGGCTGATTTAAAAGAGTTGCACAGTGGTAAGATCAAAATTTTTTCAGTCTTTTATGCAATCTGAAATATACCTGCATCTGGATAACTAAACATATTATATGAAACGTATACTTATCCTTATTGCGCCGCTTATTTTAATAATGCTGGCTTTTCGCCCCATCAGATCACACACCATCACCGGTACTATTACAGACGATAATGGAAGTCCAATAGCCTCGGTCAGCATTTCCCAGAAAGGTTCTACCAATAGCACTATGTCAGATTCCAAAGGTGTTTATCATATCACCGTAGCAAAATCTTCAGGTGTATTGATTTTTTCATCTATAGGTTATATTTCTGTTCAGGAAAACATTAGCGGGCGTTCGGTTATTAACGTTTCACTTAAAACGGCAAATACTGTAAATACAGTAAGGGAAGAGATACAGATTGACAGGATAGCTGATGGAAAAAAGGTATATCCGATGGAAGCCTATAACCGTGGTATTGCCACCGGCAAAGTAATGGCTGCTCCATCAACCGGCATGTATAGTTTAGATGAGGATGAACAGGAATTTAGCCGGGAAGGATATGATAATATAAATGAAAACATTTTTTTTAAAGTTAAAGACAATCCGCTTTCTACTTTTTCTATCGATGTAGATGCAGCATCCTATAGCAATGTGCGTCGCTTTTTGAACCAGGGTCAATTACCACCTGCCGGTGCAGTAAGAATTGAAGAAATGGTAAACTATTTTCATTATGAATATCCTCAACCAACCGGAAATGATCCATTCTCCATTAACACAGAAATTTCAGATGCCCCTTGGAACAAAGACCATAAACTGGTGTTGATTGGTTTGCAGGGTAAAAAAATACCTACTGATAATTTACCGGCATCCAACCTGGTATTCCTGATCGATGTATCCGGTTCTATGAGTTCTCCCAATAAACTTCCCCTGGTAAAAGCATCCATGAAAATGCTGGTGGATCAGTTGAGAGAACAGGATAAAGTAGCGATGGTAGTGTATGCCGGTTCGGCAGGATTAGTTTTACCACCAACCAGCGGGGATAACAAAACGAAAATAAAAGAAGCGATTGATCATTTAGAAGCTGGCGGATCCACTGCGGGTGGTGCCGGTATCAAACTGGCATATAAG
>JANNCC010000288.1:0-6168 GCA_031386125.1 Chitinophagaceae bacterium | reverse complement strand
TTAGTAAAAACAATTGTAGCTCCGTTGCTATTCGCCACATTAGTGGTGGGTATTGCCAGCCATGCCAACCTGAAGCAAGTAGGAAGGATGGGGTGGAAGTCGCTGGTGTATTTTGAAATTGTAACCACTATTGCGTTGATTATTGGATTAGCTGCTATTAATTTAACGGGTGCCGGAAAAGGAATTAGTATTCCACAGGAACTATTAAAGGAACTGCCCAAATCTTCCGAAAGACAGCTACAGGCAAAAGTGATTAATATATTGGACAGTGCAGGTGTGCAGGTTCCCGAAGGTCTTTTAAACAGGTTGCCGGATGCGCCGCCAAAAGGATGGCAGGACCATATTATTGATATTTTTCCGGAGAATATTATTAAATCTATCTATGAAGGTAATGTGCTGCCGATAGTTTTCTTTAGTGTCATCTTTGGAATTGCACTGGCATTGCTAAACGAAAAGAAGAAAAAGCCAATGCTGGAGTTTGCTGAAAGCCTGTCGGAGACGATGTTCAAATTCACTAACATCATCATGTACTTTGCCCCGTTTGGTGTTGGTGCTGCTATCGCAGTTACAGTCGGGCATTTGGGAGTTGACATTTTGAAGAACCTTGCCTTGCTTCTTATTACACTGTATCTCGCATTAATTGCTTTTATATTGTTAGTATTGTTGCCGGTCGCTATTTGGGTGGCAAAAATTCCATTACGAAAATTCATTCAGGCTATACGGGAACCTGTGTCAATAGCATTTGCTACTACGAGTTCAGATTCTGCTTTGCCAAAAGCATTGGAGAATATGGAAAAATTTGGTGTGCCGAGAAAGATTGTTTCGTTTGTTATACCAACCGGGTACACATTCAATCTTGATGGAACAACGTTGTATCTTTCACTGGCATCTGTTTTTGTGGCACAAGCAGCCGGTATCCATTTATCCTTTGGCGAGCAATTAATGATAGGCCTTACCCTGATGCTGACGAGTAAAGGAGTAGCAGCAGTGCCGAGAGCATCGTTGGTAATATTGATTGCTACGGCGGCTACCTTCCATTTTCCCCTCTGGCCTATTATGGCTATCTATGGTATAGATGAGCTGATGGATATGGCAAGAACTTCTGTTAATGTAATTGGTAATACTTTAGCCAGCTGTGTTATAGCCCGTTGGGAAGGGGAGTTTGATGATGAGAAAGCATTGGCCTTTAATGAAAAGACAGCGGATGCCGTTGTTGATTAATCAAAGAAAATAAAAGACTAAGCGATGGAGTTGATGTATTTATTGGATAGTTTTCACTGGAGTCAGTTATTACAACCTCAGTGGTATGTGGAGAATGGCGGACTCTGGTTACTATTATTAGTTGTGTTTGCTGAAACAGGATTGTTTGTCGGGTTCTTTTTGCCCGGCGATTCTTTATTGTTTGTAGCAGGAATTTATGCACATGAAATAAAAACAAAAGCTGGGTTGCTAAAACCTGGTTTGGGTAATCAGGTGCTCAACTGGTTTGGATTTCATTATCCTAATTATTCCTATTGGTTTGATCTTTTTATATTGGTTGGCCTTATTTCTCTAGCCGGTATTTTGGGAAATGCTGTTGGTTATTGGACGGGGCGAAAAGTTGGCCCGGCTATGTTTAACTGGCGGGACAGGTTCTTATTCAAAAAAAGATACCTGCATCAAGCACATGATTTTTATGAAAAGCATGGCGGGCTAGCAGTAATTGGAGCCAGGTTTCTTCCATTCATCAGAACGTTTGCACCAATCGTAGCAGGTATTGTAAAAATGGACAGAAAGAAATTTCATTTCTTCAATGTGGTTGGCTGCATTGCCTGGGTATTCACCATGATATTTGCCGGTTACTTTTTACAAAAATGGATATTGCAGCAGTTTGGATTTGATTTAAAAGACCACCTGGAAATAATTGTAATCGGTATAGTGCTGGTAACAACTGCTCCTGTTATTATAAAATTAATGACGGGTAAAAAAAAGAAACCGGTTGAACCTCCGGTTAATGATTCAATACAGCCATAGTTTATGAATCAGCAAAAGCCAGTTTCCATATTTAATATAGCTGTTATCGTAGCAGCATTGGGGTATTTTGTTGATATATATGATTTGTTGTTGTTCACTATCGTAAGAGAACCAAGTCTTGCAGCACTCGGTGTTGACCTTACCGTAAAACAGGAAGTAATAGCCGCCAGTACTAAAGTTATAAACTGGCAAATGTGGGGTTTGCTAATTGGTGGCATCATTTGGGGAGTAATGGGTGACAAAAAAGGAAGGTTAAGTGTGTTATTCGGTTCTATTATTCTTTATTCAATTGCCAATTTTTTTACGGGGTTTGTACAATCAGTAGAACAATATTCTTATGCAAGATTTGCAGCGGGTATTGGCCTCGCTGGTGAATTAGGTGCCGGCATTACCTTGGTAAGTGAATTGCTTCCCAAAACTAAAAGAGGTATTGGCACTTCATTAGTAGCAGGCATAGGTTTGTTTGGTGCGGTGGCAGCTTACTTTACTTTCAAGTTTACAGATAATGATTGGCGGTTGTGTTATAAGATTGGTGCAGGCATGGGTGTGTTATTATTATTTCTTCGCATTAAAGTAGCCGAAAGCGGAATGTTTAAAGAAATAAAACAACAGGGAGTTTCAAGAGGCAACTTGTTTATGTTCTTTAATAATAGCAAACGCTTTAAAAAATATTTTCTCGCTATTCTAATTGGAATGCCAACTTGGTGTGTAATTGGCATACTTGTAAATTTCAGTAACCGATTTGCTACGGAATTTTATGGCACAAATGCTATTGAATCGGGTCGGGCTATTATGTATGCTTATGCAGCTATTGCCATTGGCGATATTTTAGTAGGATTAGTAAGCCAATATTTCAAAAGCAGGAAGAAGGCGTTGTACCTGTTTTACTTCTTCGCAATAGCTTCAGGCATTTATTTTTTTAGTGGCAGCATACAAAACGACACGTCTATGTATCTTGCCTGTGCAATGCTTGGCTTTAGCACCGGCTTCTGGGCCATCTTTGTTACCATGGGAGCGGAGCAGTTTGGAACTAATCTCCGGGCTACTGCTGCTACAACCATTCCTAATTTTGTGAGAGGGTCGTTGCCGCTTATTAACCTGATGTTTGTTAATTTATTTCAGAAAAATATTGGCTGGTCTTTTGTGAAGAGTGCTATGATAACAGGAATTATTGTTATGGCAATAACGTTAATAGCAGCATACTTTACAGAAGAAACATTTCACAAAGACCTTGATTATGTAGAAAAATAACGGATAACGGAACGGAGTTCCGTTATTTATTGGACGGAAAAGAGTTCCGTCTTCCATGGTGAACCAAAATCAATAACTAATTTTTCGCTATTGTCAACTGAACTTGAACATATTGATCCACTTTCGGATGCTGACATTCCTCAAAAGAAGAGGCTTAAATTTCTCATCATACGTTTCTCTTCCATCGGTGATATTGTTCTCACTACACCCGTCATCCGTTGTTTGAAAAAACAGGTGCCGGAAGCTGAAGTACATTTTCTTACAAAGAATTCTTTTCGTTCTGTAGTTGAACATAATCCATATATAGACAAACTTCAGGTACTGGCTCATAGTTGGGAACTGATGATTGAGGAATTGAAAACAGAAGAATATGATTATATCATTGACCTGCATCATAACACAAAAACACTCAGGGTAAAGAACGCATTGAAGAAGAAAGCATTCTCTTTTTACAAGCTCAACATTCAAAAATATTTTTACACGGCTTTTAAAATTAATATGTTGCCGAAAGTGCATATTGTTGACCGATATCTGAATACAGTCGAGTCATTTGGTGTAAAGAACGACGGCGCAGGGTTGGATTATTTTATCCCGAAAGAGGAGGAAACAAAACGGGAAGACATTCCTGCTTCTCACCATGCAGGTTATATTGCCTGTGTTATCGGTGCTGCATATTTTACTAAACAGTGGCCGGTGCATAAATGGAAGGAGTTTTGTTCGGCAATGGAGCATCCCATTATTTTATTGGGCGGTCCGGAAGACAGGGTTAATGGGGATGAAATAGCCGCTGTTGACAATGACAAGGTTTATAATGCCTGTGGTAAATTTAAACTGAACGAAAGTGCCGATCTGGTTAGAAAAGCAAAATTGGTTATCAGCAACGATACCGGGTTGATGCATATTGCTGCAGCATTTAAGAAGCCCATCATTTCACTCTGGGGAAATACAGTTCCGGCATTCGGTATGAGACCTTACTATGGCAATGCCCCGGTTTCGGATGTAATTTTACAAACTAGTAAACTCTGGTGCCGCCCTTGTTCCAAAATTGGCTATCAAAAATGCCCGTTAGGACATTTTAAGTGCATGGAAAGGATTGAAGTCAGTGAAGTCATTAATAAAATTAAGCCACGGCTATAATACTTCCATAGCAGCTGCTAATCTTCGTTTGCGTTGATCAGGACGTCAAGTCTGTCCTGGTCAAAGGAGCTCTTTAGTCTGAATTTTTTGATCCAGTCATCAGCGGCAATTTTATTCTTTTCTTCCAGGTAGGTACCAATCAATTCGAGCATTCCATCTTCAAAATCCGGCATATTTTTCACTAATCTTTCTATACATATTTTACTGTTAACATCATCTTGCTGGTGACTATAAACGAGATAACGGTAATAATCAAGAAAGGGGTCCTTATTTATCATTCTGTCCATTTCGTTGATGGAAAACATCGCTTTACCATATTCTTTTTTCAGTACGTAACCATCCAGCAGTAACAGGTGCATATTTGGCTCATCCGGATAGAGTTTTTTATACTCTTCTATAGCGTCACTGTATTTTTCTGTATCATCCAGTCCGGATGAAATAAGGACATGAATAATCTGTACGGCTCTTAACTTCCGTATATCCGGAGGAAGACTTTCATAGATACTGACGGCTTCTTCGTATTTTCCTTCATTCATCAGTTTACGCATTCTGGGCAGATCTGTAATGACGGTATTCTTTTCGAATGAATTAGATCCCTTGTCCATAATTCCTTTCATTTGTTCAAAAAGTCCCTTGATTGTTTCAGACAAATATTCACCGGAAGTATAAATAAAAATATCATCTATTTTAACGCTGCTTCCGGATTTTATCAATTCTATATCATGATAATTGAGACTACCATCATCGTAGAGCCTGAACAACACATGTTGTTTCTTGTCTTTTTCGTACTGCTTTACAAGTTGGTAGGTAGCTTTTCTGGAGAGTGAATTAATCATTGTAGTGCCCATATTCAGGCGATCCTCAATACCTGAGCCAAAACTCCTTGCATTTTTACCAGACCCAAGCCCGGCTTTTTTTAAAAACTTTTTTTTATCAATTGCTGTATTAAAGAAATCGGGGCTTCTTTTCTCAATGGAACTCTGAAGTTGTCTGGCAAAGTTTTTTGCATCAGCAGCAGTTGCCGGTACTTGTTTTTGTCCGCAGGATAAAACAAAAAGAGAAACAAAAAAAGGGAAGATCAGTGCTTTGTTAAGAGAAAAAAGTAGTTTCATGTCACTGGTTTTATAAGTGAAGATAATAAAGTCATATAAGCTTCGATGCCCGGCAATCTTTTTTTTCCTGGCCATTTCTTTTAGCCTTTACGGTCAGCAAACTCCGGCGACTGACTCCTTCAGGTTATGGAGTGATGTAAAGGTTACAATAGATAAGCCTGCTGTGTTCGCAAAAAAAGCCGAGACCATCATTGTCTTTTTTGCATTGCCCAATGGAAACACTACAGAACAAACAATGGGTAAGAAAATGCAAACCGGTGACGACTGGCATTTTGATATTCAGCATATACAGGCTCAAACAAAATTTATCAGGGAGCAACTGAAGATAAAAAATTTTGTTGTTATCTACTTAGAGAATAATTATAAAAGCTGGCCATCTTGGAAACAGAAACATCCTGATTTCAAAAAGGAAATTCCTCATTTGGTTGATTCTTTGTCGGGCTTATTTTCCGGTAAAAAGGGAAGTATATATCTGAATGGTCATAGTGGTGGTGGTAGTTTCATTTTTGGTTACCTGGCAGGAGTGGAGCAAATACCAGGAAAAGTAAAACGAATCAGCTTCCTTGATAGCGATTACGGATACGATAGTAGCTACTATCATTATAAGCAAATACATTTAAGGCAGCACCTTTTACTTCTTTCAACCACTTGCTTA
>JANNCC010000278.1:0-7235 GCA_031386125.1 Chitinophagaceae bacterium | reverse complement strand
CAAAAGTAGTGCTGTTACTGCATTGTTCTGGCAGTGCATTTGTCCAGGTAACAACTGGCAATGCATTTACTGTTAATATGGATGCATTCGATACCGTTGGCACAGCACATGTTGCATTTGACATCAGGCAACGGTAACGATAATTGTTCATAGACAAAGCAGCACCTGTAATTGACAGGGTTGCAGTTGTTGCTCCGCCATATACACCACCATTGCTTATGTTATTATAATTAGCTCCACCATCCGTACTCACCTGCCATTGGTAAACGATGGTCTGAACACTGCTGCCTGCAATTGTAATGCTGGTATTGTTACCGGTACAAACTGCCCGGTTTGCTGGTTGAGTTGTTACACTAACAGGTGCAATTACTGTTAATACTGCTGAAGAAGAAGTAGCAGATGGTGTGCAGGTGCCGCTCACTATACAACGATATCTGTTGTTATTCATTCCGATTGTTGCACCTGATAAAGTATAGGTTGATGCTGTAGCACCACCAATATCACTCCAGTTTGCTCCTCCATCTGTACTTACCTGCCATTGATAAGTGACGCCTGTTCCTGAGGCAGTCACACTGAATGTATTATTACTGCCCACACATATTGTAACATCTGATGGTGATGCACTTACTGCTGGCAATGTATTTACAGTTAAAATGGCGCCATTAGATATTCCCGGATTGGGACAAATTCCGTTTGACAACTGGCAACGATACCGGTAGTTGTTCAAAGAGAATGTAGCCCCGGTAATGGTTAGTGTGGCATTTGTTGCTCCGCCATACACACCACCATTGCTTATATTGTTATAATTCGCACCACCATCTGTGCTTACCTGCCATTGGTAGGTAAGACCAGAACCGCCGCCAGCAACTGTAAAGCTGGTATTACTTCCTTCGCATACCGTAGCGTTGTTGGGTTGTTGTGTGATGGTAACAGCGGTTACAACCGTCATCGTTGCACAGTTTGAAGTAACTGAAGGAGTACAAGTTCCGCTAACAATACATTGATATGATGTAGTTGTTACTGCAGTAACATTCAAGGTAGAAGATGTACCGCCAGGTACGTTGGTCCATGGCCCGGCACAGGTAGCTGCACTCTGCCATAAATAAGTAAGCCCGGAACCTGTAGCAGATACACTAAATGAAGTAGTGCTACCCACACAGGTTAGTACACCCTGTGGATGCGAAGTGATAGCAGGAATCGTATTCACAGTTAATATTGCTGCGTTAGAATTAGTTGTATTACACTGTCCGATAGTTCCGCAACGGTATTGACCTGCATCAGATAACTGAACATTCACAATGGTATATGATGTTCCGGTAGCACCTCCGATATTATTCCAGCTGGCTCCGCCATCTGTACTTTTCTGCCATTGATAAGTTAAAGCACCTGTTGCTGCAACAGTGAAAGTAACTGTTCCTCCCTGGCAAAGAGCCTGTGTTGCCGGATGAGTATTAACAACTGGTCCTGCACCCGGATTAATAGTATAAGTAATATTCTGTGTCTGGTTAGGAGCACCGCTGGCAACTCCTGTTACGGTAATTGTATAAGCACCATTTGATAATGTATTGGTACCAGTTAATGTTACCGTGGTACTTGGTGTTATTGTTGTTAGTGGATTAGTTCCAAAAACAACGGTAGTTCCTCCTGGATTGCCGGTTGCTGATAAGGTGATATTGTTGACAAATCCTCCGCTATAAGTGGCTGTCAAAGTCGTTTGCATACTGGCTGGTGCAGGGCAATTAGCCGCAGCCGGTGCAGGAGCACTCAGGGTAAAGTTTGCAACCGGAGCAGTAATTGTAAAATTGGCATTAGAAATATCAAAGAATATATTTCCTACCGCTTCAACCTTTATTCTTGCTGTTGTAGTAGCACCTGCAGGTATAGTTACTGCTTCAGATCCATCGTTAGGTGTGCTGACTGCAATAACTGTCGGGTAGGTAAAACCGCCATCTATTGATAAAGAAATTTTTACATTGCTTACATTATAAGGAGCTGCATTTGTACCTGCAACAACCCATGTAATAGTTTGTGTTGTACCGCCGCCGTAACTTTCGCCGCCATTGGGAACGCTTACAGTAAATGGAGTTGTACCTACAACATTAACAGTAAATGGAGTTGCAGTCTGACAACCAGCTCCACCGCTTGATACAACTCCACCACCACCAGCCCGGTTGTCTCTTACTGTCAGTCTAAAATTCATTGCCCGTGCAACAGGTGATAGTGTTTCACCCTTTAAACCGCCCATTGTTGCAGCAGGATTAGCCGGATAACCAGCTAATATCACTGCTATATCTGGAAATGTTCTGACTCCGTTAGTTTTAGGAATCCTTGATTTGAATAGCGGAACAGTATTTCCCGGACCTGCTGTGGCACCTGCATTCCAGTTTTGTGTGCCTTGTGTATCCCATTGCTCCCAGCAATAAGTAAGCGGATCACTATTCGCATCAGAGGCAGTTCCTGTTAGGGTAAACGGAGTACTTGGAGGAATGCTCAATCCATTATTTGGTAATGCGTCAATGACGGGTAAAGTATTTCCTGTAGGCGTTGCAGTACCACAAGCAGAACCGCCACCTGAACTGATATAATTGCTTATTTCATCAAAACTAATAGCATGAAAATGAGGATCACTGTTTGGTTGAATATCCTGGGCTCCGCATATCCCTGCATATCCCTGGATAGTAGTACCACTTCCCACTTCATATTTTGTTGAAGCCGGAGATGAGCCGCAACCTGCCATTGAGTGATTCCCACCCCATTGGTGTCCCATTTCATGTGCTACATAGTCAATATCAAAAGCATCTCCAACCGGAAAACCTGAACCTGTTACACCTCTTGCTTTTGAGCCGGTATTGCAGGGGCTATTCAGGTTTGCAACACCACCACCACCGGTACTGAATACATGCCCGATATCATAGTTAGCATTACCGATAACAGCATCTACGTTTGCCTGGTTTTCACCAAGCATGGCACCGCCATTATTGTTTGTATAAGGGTCTGTTGCTCCATCGAGGTAAATAAGGTTGTTATTATTGGAAATTAAAACCATTCTTAATGACACCTCTTTCTCATAAACCCCGGTGACACGGTTAACAGATGTAAGCATCGCTGCGGCAGCCAATGGAACAGAAGGAGGATTAGGATTAGAAACTGCAACAGCATATTCACCTGTGCAGGCAAGGGCAAGCCGGTATGTCCTCAGAGAGGTTCCCAAACAAAGAGCTTCTATCTGGTTTGGTTTGCTTTGTTTTATTTCTTTGTCAACAACACCGCAAATGAATTTTACTTCACGGGTATAGTCTTTAGTAGAATAACTTATATAATGGCTCAAATCACCTTTGGCATAGGGATCAATGTATATCCTTCCTTTGGCCGACGACAAAATCTGGCCGTGAAATCCGGTAAAGGGATTATAATCGAACCTGATGGTTGCATAAGGATCATCAATACCCTGGCCCAGAAATTGTCTCATCTCAGGAAATTTTGCGGCTAATCCGGGCTCCATAATACTGCTTTCCCAAACATGGAACTTTGCCATTTGACCATCGGGCATTGGCAAGGAAAGAACAGGTGCCTGATTTCTGTTAGTTACATTTTTTTCTGACGGCAAAGACCATAAAAAAGCCTTCAGTGCCGGAAGATTCAATGTTGCAGCCCGGTATTTTTGAGGAACAATTTCCCTTATGCCGGTTGTTTGCAGGATTCTGTTTTCACCTGCATCAGTAAAAAAATTCTGCTGACCGAAGGCCAGCGAACAAATGAAACCAGTAAGTAAAAGGAGTGTAAATTTTCTCATATTATTTTTTTTGATACAGAAGAATGGTTTGCATCGAAATACTTTTAAGAATCAGAACCCACAAAAAAGCCAATAAAAATAAGGATATTTCAAATATTCCCTATCGTATTTTTTCAACAGCAGTAAACAAAAAATCCCGTCTCTTCGCAGAAACGGGATTCAAATACTATTCGTTGCCTCAGGGCTTACTTAACTGATTAATAACCACCCATGCCGCCCATATCTGGTGCGCCATGTGAGTGTGCCTCTTCTTTCTTCGGTTTGTCGGCTACCACACATTCAGTAGTTAACAACATACCAGCGATAGAAGCTGCATTTTCCAGTGCAATACGAGTAACTTTTGTAGGATCAATTACACCAGCTTTCAGCAGATTTTCATAAACTTCTGTCCTTGCATTGAAACCATAATCACCTTTTCCTTCTTTCACCTTTTGTACCACAATAGATCCTTCAATACCTGCATTTTCTACAATCTGGCGAAGCGGCTCTTCCAGTGCACGGCGAACGATAACCATACCTGTTTGCTCATCTTCCAATTGTCCTTTCACTTTTGCATCCAAACTTTCGATAGCACGGATGTAAGCGATACCACCACCCGGTACAATACCTTCTTCTACCGCAGCTCTTGTTGCATGTAAGGCATCGTCAACACGGTCTTTCTTTTCTTTCATTTCCATTTCTGTTGCTGCACCAATATATAATACAGCTACACCACCAGCCAATTTAGCCAGGCGTTCCTGTAATTTTTCTTTGTCGTAATCAGAAGTAGTGTTTTCTACCTGTGCTTTTATTTGATTTACACGGGCAGTGATGTCAACCTTCTTGCCTTTTCCACCAACGATAGTTGTATTGTCTTTATCAATCGTAATAGAAGAAGCTTGTCCTAAAGAAGTAAGATCTGCACCCTCTAGTTTATGACCTAATTCTTCGCTGATGACAGTTCCTGCTGTCAGGATAGCAATGTCAGTCAGCATTTCTTTTCTTCTGTCGCCAAAACCAGGAGCTTTAACAGCTGCCACCTTAATAGTGCCACGCAGTTTGTTAACCACTAATGTTGCCAATGCTTCACCTTCGAGATCTTCAGCAATGATTACTAATGGACGACCGCTTTGAGCAACTTTCTCCAGGATATGAAGAATGTCTTTCATCGCAGAAATCTTCTTGTCATATATCAGGATATAAGGATTCTGCAATTCTACTTCCATTTTTTCGCTGTTTGTAACGAAATAAGGAGATATATAACCACGGTCAAACTGCATACCTTCTACTACATCAACAGTAGTATCAGTTCCTTTTGCTTCTTCTACAGTGATAACACCTTCTTTACCAACTTTTGCAAATGCTTCAGCAATCAGTTTACCAATTGTTTCATCATTATTTGCAGAAATAGTTGCTACTTGCTGAATTTTTTTGCTGTCGCTTCCAACAGTTTGGCTCTGCGCCTTCAGGTTTTCAACAACTAAGCTTACTGCTTTTTCAATTCCTCTTTTCAGATCCATTGGATTAGCACCGGCAGCTACCATTTTCAAACCTTCGCTGATGATTGACTGAGCCAGTACAGTAGCAGTAGTAGTACCATCGCCTGCAATATCTGCAGTTTTGGAAGCTACTTCTTTTACCATCTGGGCACCCATATTCTCGATCGGGTCTTCCAGTTCAATTTCTTTTGCTACGGTTACACCGTCTTTAGTAACAGAAGGTGCACCGAATTTTCTTTCAATAACCACATTACGGCCTTTTGGTCCGAGGGTTACTTTCACAGCGTTTGACAAAATGTCAACGCCTTTTTTCATTTTATTTCTCGCTTCAATATCGAAGAAAATTTGTTTTGCCATTGTATTTAATGCCCCTATCCCCTAAAGGGGGATTAGAAACCTGTGAGGCTACAGGCTTTTATTTTCGTAAATAGATTTTAAACTAATAAGAACTTTTATACACCCCTTTAGGGGATGGGGGCTTATACTATCGCCAGGATGTCCGACTCTCTCATGATAAGATACTCTTCACCTTCAATCTGGATTTCTGTTCCGGCATACTTACCATATAATACAGTATTACCTGCTTTTACAGTTACCGGCTCATCTTTTTTACCAGGACCTGCAGCGATTACAACGCCACGTTGTGGTTTTTCTTTAGCGGTGTCGGGGATGATGATGCCACCGGCTGTTTTTTCTTCAGCTGCTGCTGCTTTTACAATTACCCTGTCGTGTAGTGGGGTAACGTTGACTTTTTTAGCCATAGTTGTATTGATTTTTTGTTTTTTGAAATGATTGCCCTAATGAATTTGGGACTGCAAAGGTACAGGAAATACCATGCCGCTAAAGCTAAAGAAGACAAATTTTCAGAAAGGCGGAAATAAATGGCAGAAATGAATAGGAAATAGTAAGGCCATCAGACAGATTTTCATCTTATCTCTACTTCAAATAAATGAAAAGGCCGTCTCGCCTGGGACGAAACGGCCTGATTATATACAAAGATTGCTTTTTTATTCTTTCAGAACCCTTGTTGTATAGGTTTGTCCGTTTATGAAAGCCTGCAACAGGTAAGCACCACTGGCGGTTTTCTCCGCAGGAATAGTAAACTGCACCTGCTGTTCACCTTGTCCAAACACTTGTCTTGCCACCAACCGGCCTGCCATATCTGTAAGCTTTAATTCACCTTTTGTTTCCGGCGGTTTAATAAACCTCACCGTAATGCTGTTTTTAAACGGATTGCCGAGAACCTGCATGTCCTGTTTTACACCAGACAGCTTAAGTAATACGACATTGCTCACTTTAAAGTCATTATCAATATCAACAGATTTCAACCGGTAATAACTTTTCTCGGTGAGTGGCTCCCTGTCAGTATAACTATAATTGCGGGTTATGCTGCTATTACCAGCCGCAGCTATTGTTGCTATTTTTCTATAGCTGATGCCATCAATAGATTTTTCCAGTTCAAAATGTTTGCTGTTGTATTCGGCTGAAGTAGTCCATTGTAATAGAACTGTTTTATTATTCTGGAGCGTTCCCTGGAAAGTTGTCAATTGAACCGGTACCGGCAATAAACTTAATGGTGTCTTCCACATGCCATAACCATGTGTGCCCACCAACAAATTGCCATCGGCAGGTCGTAATGATAAACTTGAAACAACAGCATTACCCATATCACCTACCCCTTCCTGGGACCAGACAGTCGAAGCGGGAAGTGTCGCATACGGTAATGTCGCCCCGATAGCATATAATCCCACTGAAGTTCCTACAAAATACTGCACTTGTGGTGATCCTGGTATAACATGAATAGCTGAACTTCTAAAAGACGGCAGGGATATATTTCCTTCTACTGCAACCCAGGTTGGTGGTATAGCAGCATTGCTGTAAATCCCCGCAATGACGATACTGTATTGGTAACTTTTTCAAGTTATGGTGTAAGCAGTTGCTGGTGGACTGGGGCAGCTAATTCT
>JANNCC010000267.1:0-28819 GCA_031386125.1 Chitinophagaceae bacterium | reverse complement strand
AACTGAACGCCGCTAAAGCCCTGCGCCAATGCATGCACTTTTGTTATCAGCATCAGTTTGGCGACTTCCACCGGTATGGGATCACCAACGCCTACACTATGGCTTTGAAGAATTTTATATTGTAATGTGGCAGCATCTTCTTTACTGATAAGTGTATTAGCCAGGATGCCAAAGCCGGTATTGATGCCATACACGGTTTTGTTGTCCTCAACAATCTGTTGCACCCGTTGCTGGCTGATTTTTATTCTTTTTACAGTTTCCTCATTCAACACAGCTTTTATTTTGCCGGATGCAACGGCAATTACATTTCCTATCGTCAGTTGGTCAGTACCGTAATTGAAAATTTTACTCATGAGCTGCAATTGTAGCTCAAAGTAAACGAATATGTTAAACACTACCCAATGGGTGTAAACAGCAAATACATTATTTTTACTTTTTTAAAAATCGAGAATGAAATTTAATCTGCTGTGTGCCTGTCTACTTGCTGCTCTTGCTGCACCATCTCAAAGCCTGAAGAAATATCCTGTTAGTAATTCGGGCTGTCACCTGTACAGTTATTGCGAATCAAAGTATGAATTGAGCTACAGCGAAGATTCCTCTAAAGTTTATACCGGTGAATGCACTTCCGGTGAAGTGACATACGGCATTATTTGTATCAAATTGCTCAATCAAATTACTGACCTTACTGCTGCGGAAGACCTGATGATTTCGTATGTCGACTATCTGAAAACCAGTTTTGGTATAACAAAATCTGGTGGATATGGTAAAGGCCATCGCCTGAATAATAATGAAAATACCCGTGGTATTCTTGATTACTGGGAAGACAAAGAAAAAGATCAATGGAAAATAAAAGCATGGACGGATGGTAAGATCATCGGGTTTATGTATGCATACAGTAAAAAGGAAATATCAGATTCAAAAGTGAATGTGTTCCTGGAAAGTTTCAGGTTTCCAGGAATGTAACAGGTTCTCTTTAATTATCCTCCTTTGGTTTGACTGGCACAGGTTCAGGCTGAACAGTTGGCGTTACCGCTACAGATTCCGGTCTTATATACATCTGCATTAATTCGTTTCTATCGTGTGCTGTCAGGGGAATTGGCGGTGGATTTCCCTGGTTAAATTGATTTCGTATGGGTAATGAATAAGTGATATACAATACTGGCCGTACATTTTCATCCTCATACCTGGCAGAAGCAAACCAATGACTTGAACTTTTTGTATCCTGTAATGAATCACCATAACAAATCAGGAACCCATGATTACCGTACCGGAACATATTTTTTACAATCTCCGTCACATTTATTTCAATAGGCTGAACTCTTTTTTTTGTTGAAATTTTTTTAACTACTTGGTCATCAATAATTGCTTTGGGTTGGTTCATCCAAGAAGTAGTTGAATCCTGCCAGCGTTGTACCACTCTTCTTACGGTAAGTTTTAATGGCCCGGATTCATTTTCTGTAGCCTGGTCTTTCATCTGCAAAGGAATCAAAACTAACTGAGCATTTGTAATCATATCAGCATTAAGCATTGTGGGTAACAATCCGTATTGAAAAGAAAGGAGCGAACGGCATTGAAATCGCTTGCCCTTATCTACCCAGGATGATGAACCGATGATGGGAGACAAGTCGCCTATCCTGTTCTCTAATAAGTCACTCATCAATACAGACTTTGTATTTGTATCAGATTTCAATAAAATGGATATATCAGAATAACTTGCAAACGATTGGGCTGCAAGCCGGGCTGCAAAAAAAAACGATACAAAAAAGAGGGTAAAATTTCTCATGGCAAATGGTTTAGTTGATAAATGATTTTCCATCCACACACTATTCTGTAAGCTTTTACTAAACTACTTTATCTGCCGGTATAAATCCGGGTTTAGCGGCGAAATAAAATGTTAAATGATATCAGGCTGATTGATGCCGGGCTAATTCCGTTTACAAAAGAAAAAAGCGTCCCATAAGATGGAACGCTTTGTGATCCGGATTGGATTCAAACCAATGACCCCAAACTTAGAAGGTTTGTGCTCTATTCAGCTGAGCTACCGGACCATGATTTAAAGATCGAGTGCAAAAGTAATTTTTTTTTAGCTTGCAGCCAAAGGATACTACAAATGGATGTAAAGATTGAAGCCTCGTGGAAAGAAGTACTTAAAAGCGAATTTGCCAAAGATTATTTCCAGCAAATCCCGTTGCACATAAAAACAGAGAAATCGCAGGGCAAAATCATCTATCCTCCCGGCAGCCTTATTTTCAACGCATTTAATACAACTCCTTTTTCCAGCATAAAAGTGGTGATATTGGGACAAGACCCTTATCATGGCCAGAGCCAGGCTCATGGGCTTTGTTTCTCGGTGCAAAACGGAGTAGCGCCTCCACCTTCATTGCTCAATATTTTTAAAGAGTTGCAGGATGATATTGGCATTGATATTCCCAATCATGGTAACCTTACTCATTGGGCGCAGCAGGGAATTTTTTTATTGAATGCATCGTTGACCGTGAGAGCCGGTGAACCCATGAGTCATTCAAAAATTGGTTGGGCAGAATTTACGGATACGGTGATTAAAAAAATATCAGAACAAAAGAAAAATGTGGTGTTTTTGTTGTGGGGAAAATTTGCACAGGAGAAAAGGGTGTTGATTGATGAAACAAAGCATTGCATACTGCGCTCAGTGCATCCCTCTCCCCTTTCGGCCTACGGAGGTTTTTTTGGATGCAAACATTTTTCTAAAACGAATGAATATCTTGTGGCACATGGTATTGACCCGATAGACTGGAAAGTCTGACATGAATAAACAATAACCAATTGAGAGTCTTTAAAGAAATATTTGGCCGCATCTGGGCATTGTGGGGATTGGTAAGTTTTGTACTCACCTTTCTCATCATTTTTATTCCCTCCATGATACCTTACCTGATGCCCGATCCAAAAGGGCAATGGTTTTTTATCAGAGTTTCAAAAATATGGATGACGGTGTGGCTATACATGGTTGGTTCTCCTTTAAAAGTAAGAGGGAAAGAAAATTTCAAAAGCGATACTGCTTATATCGTTGTATGTAATCATAACTCCATGCTTGATATTCCAATTTCCTGTCCCTTTATACCTGGTGCCAATAAAACAATTGCCAAGAACTCTTTTGTGAAAGTCCCCTTGTTCGGTTGGTTTTACAGGAAAGGAGCTGTTTTAGTGGATAGAAAAAGTGAAGTCAGCCGGCGAAAGAGTTTTGATGCCATGAAAAAAGTTCTTTCCATAGGTATGCACATGTCTGTGTATCCGGAGGGAACCCGCAACCGTACCAATGAGCCAATGAAAAAATTTCATGATGGGGCTTTTAAACTGGCTGTTGCCACAGACATCGCTATAATACCAGCAGTAATTTTTAATACGAAGAAGGCATTACCTGTCAACAAATCCTTTTATTTTATCCCGCACAGATTAAAAATGTATTTCCTGGAACCTGTTCCTGTAGCCGGGCAAACCGCTGAGCAACTAAAAGAAAAAGTGTTTGAGATAATGAAAGACTTCTATGTGCAACACCAGCGTTAAAAATTGGTAAACGATCTGGTGCGATTAATTTTAAGATCCTGCAATACACTTGCTTTCGGGCTGATAGAAAAATTGAAGGAGCGATATAATCCGACCGGCGTTACATTAATTGACATCTGCCAGCAGTGCATCTCCCGGTTAATGGACATCTGGAATGTTTGCAGTTCTCTGGTATCAAAATCATAGTAACCGTTTACACTAAAATTCCATTTGGGTGTCAGGTTAAAGCTGCCGCTGAAGTTGATATTGGAGCTGACATCTTTTTCAAACCCTGACAAATCAGCTCTTAACCGGGTGGAAAAGAATAAAGAATAACCGAGGTTTATCTGCCAGGGGATATTAAAGTCAACAAACTCAGCCGGGTTTTTCTGCATATAGTCCAATAACCGCCCCTGATCTGCAATCAGGGTTGGATCATTCAGTTGCTGCGCTGCTTGTTTTTTTCTGTCTGCATCCTTTTTCGCATCTTTTGGTTTGCTGCTGAAATTTGTACTCATGGAAATGCTGCCATATGTAAGCCTGCCTAATTTAAACTTACCTCCCTCCCATGCATACTTATTTATGTTCGCACCTCTAGCATCTGTTTGATAAGGATTCAACACTGAGTTGGCCGTAATGCTTATTTTCTCAAACAAAGTAGTTCTGAAATAAAGTGAAATCTGATCCAGCTTCATGGAGTCCCGCAGAAAATTATAGCCGGTGGAAAGTCCGTATCCATCAATCAGTTTAACCTTTTTAATAGCTTTATCACCAGTATCTTTTTTAGACCTCCATTTCATTTCCAGATTATTGTCCAATGAAAAAGAAAGGCCACCCGTTCTGCCTTCTCCAAAACCAGAATACAGTGCACCTTCAAATTCAGACATGCGATAAGCAAAGCCAGCCGAAATCGTATCGGTATAAAAATGTTGTTTTGAAAGATCTGGTTTATAGTTCATACTTAAGGATGGCCTGATAACATGACGTATGGCAACAATCCTTGATTTTTTAAATTGATAAGTGCCAAATACAGCGGTGCTGAATGATAAAGCGAAACTTACCTGCTGATCTATAAATAATCCTTTTGTTACTGTGGTATCTGATTTTTGCGTAGCCGTATTCCATTTACGCCGGAATTTTTGTGCTATCCATACCTGCGAATAAGAAACGGACGGTGATACTATTACTGCACCTCCTAATATTGGTGGTAATGATAAGGTGATGGGAAAACTATGCTGTGCACCCCATTGCAATGTATCAATGAGATCTCTTAATTTAAAAGCTGTATCATAAAAAGAAATCTGGTTACGGAAATTACCACTGTAGCCCACTCCCAATTTTTCATACCATTTAGTGGCACCCACCTGATTTTTTCCCTGGAAAGGATACAATGTACTAACCGTGAAGCCTGCATCCGGAAGACTAAGATTAATCAACCGGGTTGAATTGTTCTGATTGTGGTTGGCACTCAATGTAAGATTGTACGGCTTACCAGCCCACGATTTTGAATAACTGATAGAAGAGCCTAACTGATTTTGAAAATTAATCCGGTTACTATTGGGAACAAGTTGATTGTACTTGGTGGAGCCTGCATTTACATTGGCAGAAAATGCTGTTCCCGGTCTTGCTTTTCCATCTACAGAATGGCTCCATGTAATAAAAAAGCTTTTGTTTTTTAAAAAATCAGGATCGCCTTTAAAATTTTGTTTGGTGGTTTGCATACTTATATTAAAAACTCCGCTGTAGCGATATCTCTTCCTGTATGTAGGATTTACATTTACCGACCAGCCTCCATAAGAATAGACATTGCCGTACACCCGTACATCCCAATAGGGACTTAAAACTTTATAATAACCTAACCCCTCGAGGCCCAATCCAAATTGTTCGTTAGTGGCAAACTGTGGCGGCAGCAAACCGGAATGCTGTCCCTTGCTCAGCGGATAAAAACCAAAAGGTAAATACACAGGTATCGGCACCCCTTCGAACTCAAGATGGGCGGGACCAGAAACAGCTAACTTCTGATTAATTATTTTCATCTTGTTGGTCTTGATACCAAAATGGGGGTCATCAAGCAGACATGTGCTGAATACCACTCCTTTTGCAAATGTGGTGTTTTCGTTTACCTTTTTTGATTCTTTGGCAATAACGATAAACTCCCCCTGCATGGTGTAGGTATTTTTTGTAAGTCCTACCTGGGTTTTAAAATTATATCGGATAGTATCACTGGTAAAGTCAGTTTCACCACTTTTAAAACGGGCTGTTTCTACTACTCCTCCGCTGCTGTCTTTACTGTTGACCGCTGTTATAATTTGAGTTTGCTGATCTACTTCCACTTTAGGAGCTGTAAGTGTAATGTCTTTATAATCTGTTTTTGTTTTTCCGTAGAGGATTATTTTTTTATCCTTTATCAGTACTACTACAGAATCTTCCGCCGCATATTTTAATGGAGCTTCCAGCGAATCTTTTGACATCTTAAGAGAAAAAGTGTCAATCCTTTCTTTAATCAACGAGTCTTTGCCGGGTACTTTTGTTGTATCGGTGCTGCTGGTTGTTATTATAGCAACACTATCTTTCCGTATCAGCGGCTTGGTGGTGTCGGCGTTTATTGTTAAAAGACTGCGAAAATGGGGTGGCAAAATACCATTCGCTGTAGTTTTCCACGTTAATGTGCATAACATCGCAGCAGTTAGTATCCCGTAAAAAAAATAATTTGGCCTAAATTTGTACAGTTGCTCCATCAGGTTGGAAGCAAATGTAAATCATTATCCTGTAGCCATCCTATGGATAAGAGCAAACAATTTGTGAATATTCCTGCAACCCCATTAAAGAATAAAACATGATTAAACGAACCTTTCTATTTTTCCTTTCCCTATCCATTTGTATCACCATTTTTTCATTTATCGGAAATGATGGAAGAACAAGAAGCAAAAAGCAGAAAGTCATTCAAACGATTGTGATAGATCCCGGTCATGGTGGCACGGATGCAGGTGCTAAAGGTCAGTACTCCTACGAGAAAGATATTTGCCTTGCCGTGTCGCTGAAAGTAGGAGATATGATTGAAAAGGAATTTCCAGGTGTCAAAATACTATACACCCGGAAAATTGACAACTACCCTGCCCTGCATACCCGTGCAGACTTTGCCAATGAAAATAAAGGTGACCTTTTTCTTTGCATACATGTGAACTCAGCACCATCACAACGAAAATCTGAATTAACAGGCTATAAAACCGTTACCTATTATGTTGGAAAAGGTAAAAACAGGAAAAAGAAAACCAAGCAGGTTCCGCAGTACCGCTACTATACAGTGCCCAGTGCTGCCAAAGGAACTGAAACATACATCTGGGGAGCCGGTAAAACAGACGATAAAGAATTAGCGGTAAGAGAAAATGCTTCCATGCTTACTGAAGCAAACTATAAAGAGAAATATGGTGATATGGATCCCACCTCTCCCGAATTTATTGCTCTTTCTTTATTAAAAACAAAGCAATATTTTAAACGCAGCGCCACACTAGCCGGTTATGTGCAGGATGAATTTGTGAAAGTGGGCCGGGTTGACCGTGATGTAAAACAACGGCCTGTCGGTATCTGGGTATTGCAGGCCACTGCCATGCCGAGTGTACTAGTAGAAACTGGTTTTATTTCAAATCCTGAAGAAGAGAGATACCTGAACAGCCAGGAAGGACAGATAGAAATATCAGAATGCATTGTAAAAGCTTTAAAAAAGTATTCAGAATGGCTGGAAGAAAAACAGGAAGAAGACAGTAAAGATGAAAAGGATAAGGATAAAACCACAGGCACACAAGCCGCAGTTGCCGCCACCAGAAATTTTCTGGAAATGATAGAGAAAAATGAAAAGAAGTCAAGAGCAGAATGAAATTTTTATTAAGCACTTTAAAAGAGATGGGCTCCCTGTCTCTTTTTTTATTGCCCGTAAAAACAGCATTGTATATTCAGCCAGCAACCCTTTTAAAAATAATTAGCTAATTTGCCCCCTGTTTGAGACTTTTCGCCTCAATAAAAGCAACAGAATGAAGATCAGCAACGAAACAAAAGTCGGCATACTAACTATCACAGCCCTTACTATCCTTATACTTGGCTTTAATTTTCTAAAGGGAAAAAATCTATTTAGTAAGAGTAAAAAAATATATGCTGTTTTCAGCGACTTGGGAACTTTGGAGAAATCGAACGAAGTAAAAATCAATGGCCTTCCCATCGGTGCTGTGTATGATAAAAAGGAACTTGACAAAGATGTAAGTGGCATTGTTGTTACTATTAACCTCTCCAGGGATGTAAACATTCCAGATAATTCGATTGCTTATATAGGATCAAGTTTGGTGGGTGCTTCCTATATCGTTATTGAAAAAGGGAATTCCACCAAATACCTGAAACTTGGTGACACACTGAAAACACGGATGGAGAATGGAATATTGGGTGATGTAAAAGCACAATTGAACCCTACACTTTCCAAAGTAAGAGATGTGCTTGATTCGCTGAAAGGAACACTTAGCGGAGTGAACCAGATATTCAATGCACAAAACAAAGGCAACATCATGCAGACAATGGCCAACCTGAACAGGGCCAGTAGTGCCCTGAATAGTTTACTGGATAATCAAACAGGCCCATTGGCAAAAACACTGAATAATGCCAGCGAATTAACCGCTGAATTGAAAAAGAATACTGAAAATATAAACAGCACTATCAGCAATGCAAAAATGGCTTCGGAAAAATTGGCCGCACTTGAATTAAAACCGACTATTGATTCATTAAATGCCATGATAAGCCAGATGAAATCAGCAGCTACTAAAATTTCAAACATGATGTCAAGTAAAGAGGGTACACTTGGGGCATTGATGTATGATAAAACCCTTTATAATAAATTGACTGATGCGATACTGAGTTTTGAAATATTGGCTGATGATTTGCGCACCAATCCCAAACGCTACGTTAATTTGTCCATCTTTGGCAGAAAAGATAAGTACGGACCTATAACTTCGCCAGCGATAAAAGATTCTGTTCCCGGCGGGAATAAATGATGCGAAACTTTAAATTATTTTACTGCTTTTTATTTGCGGGGCTTACCGCCAGCCCGGTAATTTCCTTTGCACAAGTAATTCCTACACCATCTAATGTTTCCGCTCCTGCTACTGACAGTATCCTCCTGATAGAAATTTTACCCGGTGTCCGAAAATTAGAATTCATAAAAGTAAATGATTCCACCCAACTGCAAATATTGGCTGGCAATGTGAGGTTAAAACAAAACACTTCCTACTTCTATTGCGACAGTTGTGTAATTAATAGTAATACTAAGACATTTGAAGCCTGGGGTAATGTTCATATTAATGATGCAGACACAGCAAACATCTACTCCAGCCATCTGCGCTATTTCATCAACAAAAAATTAGCTTTCCTTGATGGCGGGGTAAGACTGACTGATGGAAAAGGAACATTGACGACCCCTGACCTTGAGTATGACATGACAACTGACATTGGCATTTATAAGCATGGTGGCAAAGTGACTAATAAGAAAACCATACTCACCAGCAAAGAAGGATATTATTATGCCGGGCTGCGGGATGTTTATTTTAAAAACAATGTAGTGCTGAAAGACCCGGCATACGATATCAAAACAGATTCATTACTGTATAACACAGAAACCCAAACGGCCAGATTTATTGCTTACACACTTATTAGAGACAGCAGCGGCAGAACAGTAGAAACCAGAGAGGGGTACTATAATATGCAGACGGGGAAAGCAGAGTTTGGCGGAAGACCGGTAATAAAAGATGGGAAGCTTACCATTACCGCCAATAGCATTGCTATAGATGACAGTACCGGCATCAGTCATGCAAAAGGGAATGTAATAATCATTGATACCGTACAGAACACTACCATCATTGCCGGAGAAGTATTCAGTGACAGTAAACGGGATCGCATTCTTGCTACCCGAAAACCGCTGATGATTGTAAAACAGGGTGATGACTCCATATATATAGCAGCCGATACGTTATTCTCTGCCCGCCTTACTGATTTATATGGGCAGAAAGATTCTGTTATTAAAGACACGGTGAAAGGAACCAAAGTGGTGAATGTAAATAACAAGGATAGCACTAACCGCTATTTTGAAGCATACCGGCATGTCCGTATTTTCTCCGACTCGCTGCAGGCAGTTTGCGACAGTATGTTCTATTCATTTAAAGACTCTACTTTCCGGCTTTATCAGGATCCTGTTCTCTGGGCCAAAGAGAGCCAGATAACAGGTGATACCATTTTACTTTTTACCAAAAACAAAAAGGCCGACCGGATGAAAGTTTTTGAAAACAGTTTCATGGTGAATATGCTCGAGCCCGAAGTTTATAACCAGATAAAATCAACCCGGATGGATGCTTACTTCAGAGATGGAAATATTGATTCTGTCCGGGCTAACGGTTCTGCTGAATGTATTTATTATATACAGGATGATGACAGTGCTTACACTGGCATCAACGAATCCAAGTCTGATATTATGGATATTTATTTCAGCGAACAGGCATTACATAAAGTTGTTTTCCGCAGTACGGTTACGGGAACTATCTGGCCGATACAACAGAAAAATCCCAGAGAAATGCGGCTTATTGGTTTCCGATGGCTTGATAGCAGAAGACCTAAAACAAAGTTTGATCTCTTCGAATTTTGATGCACAGGTATTACTGTATTTTCTTTAACACTATTATCTCCCCTTTTTTGTCGCTGCACTAATCAGCTGCTGACTTTTGCATTTCCTTTAGACTTTGTTGGCATCATTTTTCGTTTAGCATACAGCAAAACAAAATCACCATGAAAAGAATAATCATTGTATGCTTGCTGGCCGTGGGTATCGGTTCAATAAGTACTGTAGCTGCCCAGGATTATAAAACTGCATTGGGTGTTCGTCTCAGCAGTTCGAATGCCATGCAAAGTAATTCCATCTCTATTAAACATTTCATCAACTCAATAACAGCCATTGAAGGACTATTTACTTTTGGCGACCCCTTGGCATTAGGAGCATTGTTAGAATTTCATAAGCCATTGTCCGCATCAGGGTTGACGTATTTTTATGGTGCAGGTGGTTATATCGGTTTTGTAAAAAAGGTTAATACTAATACAGCAAAGACATCTACAGAACCCAACTTTGGTGCACAAGGTATTATCGGTCTTGATTATAAATTCAGTAACGTTCCTTTAAATCTTTCGCTTGACTGGAAGCCGGAATTAAATATTATAAGCGATATAAACTTTGAACCTGCGGCTATTGGCTTTACTGCCAGGTTCACATTTGGAAAATAATTCATGAACTAAAAGATACTTTGAGTTTGTATGAAAACTCCCGTCCTGCCGTTTGTGGGACGGTTTTTTTTGCTCTGCCTTGAAGCTTTCCTCATTTCATCCACATTCTGCAAATAATTTCAGGTTTTTGCGTTTTTATGCAGGGATTTATCTTACTTTAGTCAGACAAAACTGACAGATGCTTAAAAAGGAAAGGCAGGCTTATATACTGCACCAGGTTAATCTGCACAATAAAGTCCTTTCATCTTCTCTCTGCACTGAAATAAATGTGTCAGAAGATACCATTCGCCGTGACCTGCAGGAACTGTCAGAAGAGGGAAAAGTGATAAAAGTACATGGCGGAGCCCTTTCTCATTCTTTCAACCAGGTTTATTTTTCTAATAATGGTGTTTACTCACAAAGTCAAAAGCAAATCATTGCAAAAAAGGCAATAGCTCTTATCAGCAATGGCATGTTCGTTCTCACCAGTGGTGGCACTACTATTATGGAACTGGCCAGGTCGCTTCCGCCCCAACTAAAGGCAACTTTTATCTCCGGCAGCATTCCTGCCATACTGGAATATATGCATCATCCCAATATTGAAGTAATAGTAATCGGAGATAAAATTTCAAGAAACTCTAAAATAACTGTTGGTTCTGAGGCGATTGCTAAAATAAAGCAAATGAAAGCCGATTTATGTTTTTTAGGTACAAATGCGATAGACCTTGAACATGGAATCACCGATAATGATTGGGAGGTGGTGCAGCTAAAGAAGGCCATGATAGAGTCTTCTAAAAAGGTAATCTGCCTCAGTATTGCTGAAAAGGTTAACTCAGTACAGCCGATTAAGGTTTGTAGTCTGGATGAAATTGATTTACTGATAACTGAGCTTCCGGCTGGTGACCCTGTATTAAAACCCTACATTGAAGCAGGGTTAGATGTGGCGTAATAAATTTTGGAACTGCTTATTATTTAATATATCAAAACAAAAAGGTTATGAGAAAAATTCTTCATTTAGTCCTTGGGCTATCGTTGATGCTGCTTTTACTGCCGCCTGCTTTACAGGCACAGGAAAAAACCATTACCGGAACAATAGTATCAGAGGACAGCAAAACACCGCTTAGTGGTGTTACTGTAAGGGTAAAAGGCACCCGGCGGATTACACAGACAGATGCCAACGGTAAATTCTCCGTTAAGGTAAACCCGGGAGAAACACTCCAGATAACTTATGTTGGTTACCAGACTTACGAAGTGAAAGCCGGTGGTGACATGGTTGGCATAAGCCTGAAAACTGCTGATAACATGATGGGTGAAGTAATTGTAACTGCATTGGATATTAAGCGAAATGCCAGGGAGGTTTCTTATTCAACACAAAGTGTAAGTGGAAAGGATATTGCAGCAACACAACAGGAAAACTTTTTGAATAGTCTGCAAGGCCGTGTGGCTGGTCTTACTATCACCCCTACCTCAGGACAGGCAGGTGCTTCTTCGCAAATTGTGTTGAGAGGTTTTAATTCATTAACCGGGGGAAACCAACCATTGTTTGTTGTGGATGGTATCATTCTTGACAACAACACCATCAATGAAACTTCCAATGGAGGTTCTGGTGTCGGTCTTGCACAGGATCTGCCCAACAGAAATAATGATTATACGAACAGGATAGCGGATCTTAATCCGGCCGATATTGAATCACTAACGGTATTGAAAGGGCCTGAGGCCGCAGCACTTTATGGAAGCCAGGCCAGTTCCGGAGCGATAATTATTACGACAAAAAAAGCAACTACGCAAGGACAGGCTGGAGTTAAAATTGGAGTAAGTTATGATAATAGTTTTAGGGTAAAAGAAGTGACCCGTTATGCCGACCTTAATAACACTTATGGCCCCGGAACAAATGCAGCTCCTGGTAATATATTCAGCGGCACATCAGGAAGTTATTTTGGCCCCAAATATCCTGAAAGCATACAGCGTTATAATAACATAGAAAACTTTTTCAGGACAGGCTTTGCACATACGCATAACCTCAGTGTAGATGTTGGTACAAAAGTTACTGGCTTTAAAGTATCGGGTTCCTATTTTGATGAAAAAGCAGTAGTGCCCGGAAACAATTTCAAAAAATTCAACGTAAGGGTTGCTAATACAACCAAGATCAATAAATGGATTGATATCTCACCTTCTTTTCAGTATATCAACCAAACCAATGACAAACCTTTAAGAAGTGCCGGAGGTTATTTATTGGGTCTGTATGTATGGCCGGTCAATAATGATATATCCACCTTCCAGGATGTAGATGGAAATAAGATAAATATTTTTTCATTAGACCCCTACGCAGAAATTGATAACCCTTTATATAACACAAATCGCAACGTAAGCCATGACAAAACGGTACGTAAGATCATATCCGGCGGTATCAATCTTACTCCTTTTAAATGGCTGAGTGTTGCCGGGCGGTTTGGATATGATACTTATCAAAGCGATGGGTATACTTTTTATTCTCCGCTCTCCTACCTGACCAGTGCCCTCCAGAATGGCGGATTTGGACGATTGACCAATTACTGGAGAACCTATAAAGGATATAATCATACCATCACAGCAACTGTTAAAAAAAGTATCAAGAAATTTTCCGGCCGCTTGATGGTGGGTACCATGTGGCAGGATTATGAAACACAAATGTTTTCTATTACTGGTACTAATTTGGTGGATTCAATCAATAAAGTTATCGGATCCCCTAATTATAATAAATTGATGAAGAATGGCCAGGTTGTAACCGATGCAAATTTTTCACAGACGGTTGGCCCCAAAACCGATAGCAGCATCACCAGACTGAATACCCGGGTAAGATTAGCAAGAAACAGAGTTGGCCTACCTAACCTCTCTATTCAAAGACAGTTCGCCATCTTCGCAGAAGCTTCTATCAATTATAATAACATTGTTTTCTTTAGTTATACCCAGCGTTTTGAGCAATCTTCTCTTTTTCCAAAACAGAACAGGAAATATGATTTTCCGGGTTTCAGTGCCAATGCTATTGTATCCGATATGTTTCCAAAGCTAAAAGGTAAAGTAATCAACTATTGGAAACTCCGTGCATCCCGGGCCAGTACTGCAAGGTATCCTGATCCTTATAAAAACCAGTCAGTCTTCGTAGATAATTTAACCAGTAGTGCAGTAGGGCCGATTTATTCTTACGGTTTTGATAATAACAATCCAAACCTCAAACCTGAAAGACAAAGTACCTACGAACTGGGAACAGAAATACGATTATTCAATAGCCGCCTTTCATTTGATTTTGCCTATTACAACACATTGTGCACCGAACAGATACAAAATCAATTCAGAGCCAGTTATGCCACGGGTTTTATTTTGAATACACAAAACGCAGCTTCATCCAGAAACCAGGGTGTGGAACTTGTGACAGACGTTGTTGCTATGCGTAAGAAAAACCTGACCTGGAATATCCGTTTCAACTTTGCCCACATGTGGAGTGAAGTGCTGACATTGCCTGAGGCCATTGCCTACGAAGCCTATATTGCTGATACCTGGCTCTATGGTAATGCAAGGGGTGGTATGATCCGGGGCAGGGCTGCCACAACTATTACCGGTTTCCACTATCAACGCAACAATACAGGAAAAGTATTGATCAGCCCAACTACCGGGTTGCCAATAGTTGAAGGCACATTCACTGTAATCGGAGACAGGATGCCTGATTTTACTTTAGGAACGCTGAACACTATCCGCTATAAAAACTGGGGCCTTAATTTTCTTTGGGATTTGAAAGTGGGCGGTGATGTTTTTAATGCCACAGATATGTATTTAACACTTCAGGGTAAAAGCCAGCGTACCGCAGACAGAGAAAGACCCCGTGTAGTAGATGGCGTATTACTGGATGGTTTGCAAAACACGGCTAGCCCAACGGTCAATACAATATCTATAACTCCTTACTTCCAGCAAGCTTATTATACAGGCATGCCGGAAGAAGAGTTTATTGAGCATGATGTTAATTATTTCAGGCTGCGGGATATTACTCTTAGTTATTCATTGCCAGAAAATTTGATCAAAAACCTGAAGGTTTTTAAATCATTGGGATTATTTGTTACCGGAAGCGACCTGGTACTGATGACCAATTACAGGGGTGCAGATCCATCCGTAAACGGAAATACGGCGGGTTCAAACGGAGTTGGTGGAATGGGATTTGATTATGGGAGCCTTCCCAATCCGATGGCATTAAACTTTGGTCTGAAAGCAATTTTTAAATGATTTCTAAAATAAATTATTATGAAACTTAATAGTAAATATTTTATTGCTGCAGGGCTAATTGGCTTAATAACTGCCAGTTCCTGCTCTAAAAAAATAGATGAGGCATATGCAAATCCCAATGCCTTAGTAAAACAACCGGTTGAACGAATATTTCCCAGCCTGATAGGTAGCCTTACAGGTAGCTCATCTGCAGCAGGAAGTGCTTATGGCACCTGCGGCGATGGTTTATTGATTGGCAGATACATCCAGTTTTGGGGAAGTTATATTTCTTCAGCAACCGACAACATCGGTACTTTCTATGATAAGATGGCCGGAACTGTTGGCGCAAGTGACGCTATGGGCTCCATGTGGGCGGCTCATTATTATGGAATGGGACAGAATATTAACCGTATCATAGAATGGGGAGGTGAAGAACAGAAATGGGACTTTGTAGGAGCAGCCTGGGCATTAAGAGCCTGGAGTATGTTTGAATGCACCAATCAATATGGTGAAATAGTATTGCGGCAGGCTTTCGATCAAACCCGTCAGCAATTTGACTATGAAGATCAGTCAGAAGTATATGATTCGGTAAGGGTAATTTGCCATAGAGCATTGGATTTTCTCAGCCGCACAGGCGGTGGCATGAACCCAACCAATTTTGCAGCCAGCGATTTTTATTTTAATAAAGGTGATCTTGGCAGGTGGAAAAAATTTGTTCATGGCATCCTGGCCCGTTCATTTGCCTATATTCATAATAAAATAACCTATAGTGCGGATTCTGTAGTATTTCATGCTAGCCTCTCCATGACTTCCAATGCAGATAATGCAACGGCAAAATTTCAAAGCACAGGAATCACCGGCACGTCTAATTTTTTTGGTACTGCCCGTGGTAATGTGAATAATGGAAGTTCAGGTATCCGCCAATCTGCGTTTATTGCAGACCTTATGTCGGGTGCCAATACCCTTGCCTTTACTGGAGTTGCTGATCCAAGAGCCTGGTATATGCTAAGAGGAAATCCCAACGGAACTATCAAGGGATACTCGCCATCATATTCCACAGCAATCAATCCTGTTTTAGTTGCTGCGGATCAACCCGAAAGCTTTGTTGGAACTGCATTTGGTTCCACTGGTTATACTCCTATTGTTGGCGCACTGACTACCTTAGGTACAGCTGGTAAATATATTTTCAGGGATGAAACAGAATTTCCAATGATGACAGCTTCCGAAATTCAATTAATTCTGGCCGAAGCATTAATACGAAAAGGGCAATATGGGCCTGCTAAGATTGCGTATGTAAATGCCATCAGTTTGAATTTTGATATGCTTTCAACCAATTATAATATCAATATTCCCGTGGGTAAAGATATTAATGCAGTCAATAAGGCTGCTTACCTTGCTGATCCGGCAATAGTTCCCCCGGTTGCAAATGCCGCCAGTATGACTTTGACAAAGGTGATGTTACAGAAATACATTGCCATGTATGGTTGGGGAATCCATGACACCTGGGCTGATATGCGCCGGTATCATTATAACGGTATTGATGAAGCAACTGGTCAGCAAGTATATGCAGGCTTTAAAGTTCCCGGAGTAGGGAACCCTGCCGATTTGTTTAGCGGTACATCAGGCAGCAATAATGGTAAACAAGTTTATCGTACCCGGCCACGTTACAATTCTGAGTACCTGTATAATATACCTGCATTGACAAGAATCGGGGCTTACCCGGTCGGTAATGATTATCATACAAAAAGATGCTGGTTCTCTGAGCCATAAATTATTAAACAATAAAAAATTATTATGAAACTAACTAACATCATAACTATCTGCAGCGCAATAATTGCTACGTCTCTTCTTGCAGTTTCCTGTGTGAAAGAGACTGGCAAAGAAGTGGCACTGGAGCAAACTGATTTTACAAATAAGGCTTTTGTACAGATATATAATGGCACATTAGGTAGTGCAAGGAATTATGTTTATGTAGATGGAAATGCTGTTACAGGTGCTGCTTTAGCTTTTAACGGCACTTTCCCTTCCACCCCTGCTAATTTTTCTATTAACTCCGGTTTCAGGGCTTTTCTTATCAGGGATACTTCAAGTACAATTTTGACACAGCCACCAATGTCATTTTCTGAAAATTTTCAGGCAAATACCAATTATACAGTTTTTATGTATGATACAGTGACGACTCCTAAGCAAAAAACGGTTATAAATGATATCGTTATTCCTGCAGATACAACGGCAAGAGTACGGTTTGCCAATTTCATTTTTTCAACTACTGCCGTTCCCAATGTTGATATTTTCTCCCTGAAGAGAAATGCTAATGTGTTTACCAATGTACAAGTAACTGACGTTACAGGATATATTCCTTACGCATCCTCATTGAATGACACTTTGTATGTACGGGAAGCCGGCACCACCAACCTGTTGTCAACGCTCAATGGTTTTAATCCAGTGAGAAAAAGAAGCTATACACTTGTATTCCGTGGCAGTTACAAGACTACAGGAACAGCTGGTGTTGCAAGATTGCTCACATCAGTTTCCAGCAATTAATGCATAACATATATTAAATAAAAAAAGAGGCTGATTTTTTCAGCCTTTTTTTTATTTAAAATTTACTTCACAAATTTTTATCCAAAGAAAATATACGCCATCGCAATGGCTGTTATAATGCCTGCTAAATCCGCCAGCAGCATTGTAGTAACAGCATACCGGCTGTTCTTAATTCCTACTGCTCCAAAATATACAGCAATAATATAAAAAGTAGTATCCGATGAACCCCGGAAAACAGAAGCCAGATTTCCGGCAAATGAATCGGCTCCATGTGCATTCATTGTATCGATCATAATGGCCCTTGCTCCACTCCCACTCAGCGGCTTTATTAAAGCTGTTGGAAGGCTGTCTACAATTCTTGTATCACCGCCAAGTATAACAAAAATATTTTTAATTCCATCCAGTACAAATTCAAATGCACCACTGTTTCTAAGCAAACAGATGGCCACAAGCAGACCAACGAGGTAAGGAATGATTCTGACCGCAGTTTCAAAACCACCTTTGGCACCATCAATAAACGCATCAAAAATGTTTATTTTTTTAAAAACACCCCCGGCAATAATCAGTAAAAAGATGAGGAGGATAATTCCATTACTCAGGCTCGTTGAAAACAACTGCACTTCTTTTGCATCTAATGTCTTTATATAATAGACCAGAGCAGAGATTACGGCAGAAATTCCCAATATCCAGCCAATAATTACCGGTTGAAAAATCCTGATGCGCTGCCTGAAAGAAACCATCAGCATTGCTGCGATGGTAGCGGCAAATGTTGCAATCATGCAGGGAATAAAAATGTCCGTAGGATGTGCTGACTTCAGCGACACCCTGTCGGCAATAATAATAGTTGGAATAAGTGTGAGGCCGGAAGCATGAAGACATAAGAACATCAACTGTGCATTGGATGCCGTTGTTTTATCAGGATTAATTTCCTGCAAGCTTTCCATTGCTTTAATTCCAAATGGAGTAGCTGCATTATCAAGCCCCATCAGGTTAGCTGAAAAATTCATTACCATATGCCCCATTGCCGGATGGTTTTTAGGTACTTCGGGAAAAATTTTAGAAAAAAAAGGGGCGATTATCCTGGACAGAAACCTTATACCGCCTGCTTTTTCGGCTATGTTCATAAATCCCATAAACAATGCCATAATACCTATTAAACCAATACAAAGATTAACTGCATCTTTTGTAGTTTCAAAAATTCCGTTTGCAGGTAACAATCGGAATGCTTTATAACTGTTTGCATTTTCCCTAATCACTTTTTCCTTTCCCCAAACTGCTACTTTCTGAACGAGCAACTGGTTATGAACTGAGACAGGGATTGTAACAGAATCAACTGACTTTATTGAAATGGTATCGGTATTCTTACCGGTAACCATATTACTAAAAAGATTTTGCTGCCCCGGTTGAAAAACAACTCTTCCCGCTGCAACCAGCAGTGCTATCAGTATGAATGCTGTCCAGATTCTGCTTAGTGCCATAAAATTTGACGTTTATAGTTGAAGTTAAGCACTTTCAACAAAGCAATTATGCACCATTTACAAGGCTGTTTTCACCTATCTTTGCGCCTCGAAAAATAAAAATATGGCATTGCAAGCAGGAATTGTGGGATTACCCAATGTAGGAAAATCAACGCTGTTTAACGCAGTAAGTAACAGTGCTAAAGCACAGGCTAGTAATTATCGTTTTTGCACTATTGATCCTAATGTTGGATTAGTTGATGTACCCGACCCCCGTATAAATAAACTGGCAGAACTGGTATTACCGAATCGCACCGTTCCAACTCAGATTGAAATAGTTGATATTGCCGGGCTTGTTCGTGGAGCCAGTAAGGGAGAAGGCCTTGGTAATAAATTTCTTGCTAATATCCGTGAGGTGGATGCCATCATTCATGTGGTTCGTTGTTTTGAAGATGAAAACATACTGCGGGATGAAGGCGCCATCAACCCGGTAAGTGATAAAGAGATTATTGATACTGAGCTTCAACTAAAGGATCTGGATAGTGTTGAAAAAAAGATTCAAAAAACACAAAAGCAATTAAAGATTGAACCACAATTAAAAAGTGAACTGGAAGTTTTAATTCGCTGTAAGGAGCATTTGGAAAAAGGTAAGAGCATCCGTGAGCTGGATTTAGATAAAGAAGAAAAAGTTGCTATTGCGGATATTTGTTTATTGACTGACAAACCTGTTTTATATGTGGCCAATGTAGACGAGCCATCTATGCACACAGGGAATAAATTCTCTGATACTTTAAAAGAAGCAGTTAAGAACGAAAAAGCTGAAGTCATCATCATGAACAATAACATCGAAGCCCAGATTGCCGAGATGGAAAATTCTGACGACAGACAATTATTCATGGAAGAGTACAAGATGACTGAACCTGCCCTTGACAGATTGATTCATTCTGCTTACAAATTGCTTAATCTTTATACTTATTTCACCGCTGGTGTGCAGGAAGTAAGGGCATGGACCATACAGGAAGGCTGGAAAGCACCCCAGGCAGCCGGTGTTATTCATACAGATTTTGAAAAAGGGTTTATCAAAGCTGAAGTAATCAGTTACGATGATTTTATAAAATATGAGTCTGAAGCAGCCTGCAGAGAAGTAGGTAAATTAAGAATAGAAGGAAAAGAATATGTAGTGAAGGATGGAGATGTGATGCACTTCCGGTTTAATGTATAACTAAAACAACGCCGTAATTGTCGCCCGGCCAATATGTACTGTCTTTGAAGTGCCGGATTTTCTTCCATCATAATTAAAATTCAATTCAAGGTTATTCAATAATCTTTTACTGAATCCAAGTGACCAGAGGTAATTCTTCCCCGGCTGTAATCCATCAAGCATAATGTAGCTGACGGTGGTATTTGCCACATTACCGCTTATCGGATCTTTGTAATCAATCGTATTAAATGTGAATTTTCCATTGATAGAGCTATTCTGAAGAATATTGTATTTGGATTCGAGGTTAAGGGAGTGAGAGGTGGATTTTTGATTTCCATACAAAGGCAGGTTCTTCTTGTTATCAAACTTATAGCTAGCAACTAACCTGAAAGAAGTTCCCCGTATAAAAGTCAAGAACGGCTCTGCGCTATAAATCGAAAGCTGATAATTCCTGTTTGCAAATTGCGGCGTATAAAGTGCATTTTGTCCCTTCTTTCCATTTATTGTCAGCGAAAAAGTCCGGCTTATATTCCATCGCCATTTTATCAGCCAGTCGTTCAGCTTGCGGCTTTCATAGCCATAAGTAAGCAACGATTTTCCATTATTGCGGAGGTTACTTAAATCAATTCCCCATTTACTGTTGAAGCGATTAAATGAAACGGTATTCAGAATGGTTGTACTAAGCGTTACAAGTGCTGTGTCATTTACATTATACTTAAAGGGATTAAATTCAAACATTCCTTTAGCAATTGATTTCTTGCTTGTTTGAAATGAAGTCACCAGATTCAGTCGGGCTACAAATTTCTTTATGCCTTGCAAATCCGGAGAAGTGAGTACCGATCGGGGATTAATGTTAAAACTATAATTAAAGGTGATAAAGTTGGCTTTAATAAATTCATTAGTTGGAGTGAATATGCGGATAAATTTAGCCTGATCAACGAAAGCAGCCACTTCAAACTCATTCAATTGTTGCACTCTGTCATTATTGTAATCAATCCAGGCATATTGCCCTGTTCCGGCAGGCACTTCCAGATAAGCAAAATCTCTGCGCTGTTCCTGCCCTGCTCCCACCTCATATAACACATTACCTGTTAGCAATCCTTTCCATTCATTCATTATGTATTCGGCCCGGCCAAGTATCGTTTCATCTTCTTTTTGTTTTGAAACTGTTGTATTATAAACTTTGAGTTTCCGGAAAGTGGTATTCAGGTAAAATTGCCGTTTGGGATTTGCCAGCAACTCTGTTTGCAGATTCAGGTTTAAACTCCGGTCACCACGGATTAAATTTTTACCTGAGGGGTATTTATCAGACCGGGTAAAAAATGTCACTCCATATTTATTCCTTTTGCTTTCGTCCGATTTCAGATATACGGAATAGTTATCAAAAGAAAAAGCAACAGGTGTTAATGTGTCAGCAATCTTATTCCTTACTTCATTCTGCTCCAGGGAATATTTAAAGCCAAGCCGCCAGTTATTTATTTGTTTTAACTGTTTGCTGATATCAATAGATGGCCGTAAAAAATTTCCCTTATCTGCCGTAGTATTGAAATTGGTAATTACAAATTGGTTGTTTATTTGCCAGCCTTTCCAATCAGCAGTGTGCTGTAGTGAGTTTTGAAATCCACTATACTTATTGCTACGCCGATAATTGATAAACCCATATTGTATTGAATGATTGTCATTATCCTTCAACCCAGCCATTACCCTGATAATATTTTCATCTTCGGATAATAAGGCAAAAGGCAGCCCCCAATCTCTTGAAAACTCTACTGTCCTCAATCTTTCCAGTGGTTTGAATTTGCTTTGCACATATTCATAATCCAAAGCTGTATTCAATTTAAGCTTCCTTGCTGAAGGCAGTATTTTTTCATTGCTTAATTGAACTTTAGCTGCCCAACCCCTGTCATCACCGTTGTTTTTTGCTGAAAAGGTATTAACATCATTATTACTGGTAGCCACTTCGGTTTTCAACACTGTACTTTTACTGATAGCATAATCAATCCCAAGGTTTACAATTTGTTGCTTCTTTGGAGTCACTAATATCTGTACTGGCTCATACTGGCCTTGTTTTACTCCCGCAATTGGCGACACATATTTATATACTTTACCATTCGCCCCGTTATAATCAGTAACATAATTACCATTGCCCGGCCTTACATCTACAAAAGATAAATTATACTTTGCCTGTGCAGGGCTAGTAGAATACTGGTAAAAAGAATCAATCCCTATATAAATTTTTTCATATAAAATTTTACCAACTGCAAATGTGTCTAATATGGCTGCAGGGTAAAGTGCATTTTGGATGCTGTCGCCGATATTAGCCAGAAATTGTTTTTGTTTCGGATCCAACACTTGATTGATGGCAGAGTTTTTAGCATCGCTGTTATTAAAAGCACCAATACGAATTTTCAGTTTTTGATTGATTTCAAATTCCTGTGATAAATACAAATTAGCATTTAGAAAATTTCTGTCTGCATATTCAAACTCTACCTGTATCCGGCTATCCTTGGTTATCATCCGCTTTGGGGTAAAACTAATTTCAGCTGAATTGTAGTTAATCACATAATCTTGGTCTTCGCCCCGCTGCAATAACTGTCCGTCAACAAAAACCCTTTCTGTGTTTGCTAGTACAATAAAAAATATTTCACTATTAGCACCTCTGAGCCTGTATGGTCCCTGATTACCTTCCAGTGCATCAATAAAATTTCTGGTAAATTTTCCTTTGGCAATAGAACCGCTTACGAGTGTTTTGGAATTAATACTAGTTGAAATACGATTAGTGGTTTGAAAAGATATTCCTTGCAATCGTTTATAAAAATTCAAAAAATAATTTTGGTTTTGCCGGATATCAATATCACCCAGGTTTAGCTGCCAGTTTCGCTTTTTAAATTGCATGTACACCTGGTCGAATTCATTTAATTGCTGTGTATTGCCATCAGGCTGTATGGGTATATTATTATCGGTAATTGCGGCTTGTATTTCGATACTATCTCCAAGCATTCCACTTAATTGCAGGTTTAGTGTTGAATTAACTACAGCGTCCTGTCTGTTTCCAAAACCAATCTGTCTGCCAAAACTACCTTCTGCCTTTAATGTTCCAAAATCAAAAATGCCACGTTGTGCATTTGCAAGTCCATTATTAAATTCAAATGGTTTGACATAGAAGTTGTTCATTACACTGTCAAAACTCATTCGTTGCGCTACCGGGTTAAGGTGAAATGGGAATACCCGGTAAGTAATAGTTACAGTTTCAACAGCTGGTTTTTTTTTCCAATAAAGCACTGCTTTTACAAAATCTAACCGGTAATCAGATGGAGAAATATCTGCAATCGAAAAAGTATTAGGTACGACACTGATAGTGTCAATTTTTAAACTGTCTGACTCTATTTTCAAAATTTTTTGCCGCAAATTGCTTGCGGGAGTATTTGCAACAGGGAGCTGAGCATTGCTCCGGGGGGACCAAAATGTTATAAGACCAGTACACAATATCCTTGCTAAGCAATTCAAAAACAGTGAGTTTTACTCAAAATCGTAAAATTCGTCCTTTTTATTGCATGAAAGTTATCCCATGATGTTAATTGACGGAAAATGCAGCAATTTTGATGATAAAATGTCTTCAATCAGGCTGGTATTGCCATAAGTTATGCGTAAGTCTGCAATTATATTTGTGTTGGTACTGATTAATTCGTTTCCTTCTGTAGCGCAGCAAAATAATATATGGTATTTTGGTCTTAAGGGTGGATTGGATTTTAATGATATTCCAGGTTCCTCCTTACCAGTTGCTATCGGTAACAGCGTAATGATGGCAGATGAAGGATGCGGAAGCATATGTGATATAAACGGCCAGCTACTTTTCTATTCTAATGGGGTAACTGTTTACAACCGAAAACATGAAGTAATGCTGAATGGTGATAACCTGGCTGGCAATACTTCGTCAGTTCAATCTTGTCTCATTGTACCAGTTCCTGGTAACGACAGCATCTATTATATTTTCACTTCGGATGCTTTAGAAAACAATTATGCCAGGGGCTATCGTTATTCTGTTGTAAATATGCACAAAGACAATGGCAATGGTGAGGTCATTGCAAAAAACATTTTATTGCAGGCTTCCTGTACAGAAAGACTGACAGCAGCACGTCATGCAGATGGAGTTTCTGTTTGGGTTATTACTAATGATAATAGTTCAAATACTTTCAGAACCTGGTTAATAAACTGTAACGGGCTTCAGCCAACCCCGGTTGTTTCAAATTCCGGTGTTGTGTTAGATCAGGATATTGTTTCCAATACAGGAATGATGAAGATTAGTCCCGACGGAAAGCAATTATGTCAGACCCATTTTCCGGCACATGAATTCGACCCCAACTTTGCACAACTCTTCGATTTTGATAATGCCACTGGTATGCTGTCCAATCCTCGTTCAATTAATTTTCCGGATGCCCAGTTTTTATCCTGTGAGTTTTCTCCTGATTCAAAATTGCTATACCTGGTAAGAACTTTTGATCAGGCAATTGATCAGGTGGAAGCTAAATTACCAACTGCTGCTGCTATTATTGCATCCCGGGTAACAATGAATACAGGAACAGCCGGTTTTTTAGGCATTCAACTTGCTCCGGATGGGAAAATTTATCTCGCCTGGCAATCTATCTATCTCGGCGCCATCAACAAACCTGATATAAAAGGATTTGGATGTGATTACAAACAGGCTCAGATACAATTAAATAATAGTGCTTCTTACCTTGGCCTGCCTGCATTTATAAATGATCTTTCTTATGATCCCAATAATGGCTTTATTTATACGATACTGGATAGTTGCACCGGCACAGTTCAATTCTATGGTAATTCTGCAATGTCCGGAACGCTAAACTGGCTTTGGGATTTTGGAGATGGCAATACCTCATCTTTACAGAATCCTGTTCATACATATACACCAGCTAACCGGAGTTACCCTGTCAAGTTGGAGATAACATCGCAAAGCGGATGCGGATTGATAAACCGATCAAAGATTGTTTTCCCCGGCGGACTGGTAGCAACTCTTGGTTTTGATTTTGAATCTAATTGTGATGCCAGGCTTGTCCGCTTTACTAACCTTTCAACCATATTTCCTGACACATCAGCGGTACGGTTTGTTTGGAATTTTGATGATGGGACTACTTCTGGTTTGACAAATCCTGTGCATATGTTTTCTTCTCCCGGCAGTTATGATGTAAGGCTTGATATGCTAACTTCAACCTCTTGCCTGAATAAATCTGTTACCAAAACACTTAACCTGGAACTGTTGAATATCACTGCATCTGCTGACCGTGAAATAGAAGCAGGCCAAACTATTCAATTGGGTGTAGCAGGAGCTGGAGCCGGCAGTATATTTACATGGAGTCCTTCTACTTGGTTGTCGGATACGACCATAGCAAGTCCCTTTTCTTCACCAGACAATAATATCAAATACAAAGTAGTGGTACGCAACGATGCAGGATGCAGTGACTCTGATTATGTTTCTATAAAAGTGCTCCCCTATCCCGGTATTTATATGCCAACAGGGTTTACTCCTAATAACGATGGTTTAAACGATCTGGTAAAACCAATAATCACCAAAGAGTTTACACTACATCAATTTGCTATTTACAACCGCTGGGGACAGAAAATATTTGCTACTTCCGAAAAAGGAGCCGGGTGGAATGGTAAATTGAATGGAATACTACAAGACTCAGGAGTATATGTCTGGATAATAAGTGCTACTGATTCCAGAAACAATAAAAAATATGATTTAAAAGGTACTTTTGTAATAATCCGGAAATAATTATAATCACCGGTCTGTCTATGAAGAGAATATTGCTGCTCCTTTCTTTCTGTGGACTTATCTTTTTTCAAGTAACTGCCCAGTCAGCTTTAAGAAGCAGATTAAGTACCAGTGATGCTGGGATTGAATTATCTGCAGCTATTCAATTGCCTTTAGGAGATTTTGCATCTACTCATTTAATCGGTTTAGGTATTGGGGTTTCGCCTTCGTATCATACAACGGGGCTTTTTCGCAAAATAAAAATTGCATTTACTTATAATAGTGGTGTGACTTATTACCTGGGCAAAAAAGAAACGGTGAGCAGCTATCCTTACAATTATCCCGGTTATTTCTTTATACATGCATTTGCCGGTGCTTTATTGATTCCTTCAAATAAAATAGAATTTTCGCTAGCAGGCGGTCCAGCTATTGGAATCTACAACGGGAATGCCCGTTTCAATTTAGGAAGTAAAATGGACTTTAATTTTCACCTTAATAATAAAATATCAGTTGGCGCTGGATTATTTTTTATGAAAGAATCAGGTGCATATCCATTATGGGCAGTATCAGCGAAAGTTATGATGTCAATCTAAAAATATAGCTCCTGCTAAAAGAGGAGCTATATACAGTTTATATAAAATTGAATTATTTATTGGCACTTGCACCCGCTGCCATATACTCCCTGTTCAATCTCGCAATATTCTCAATCGAAATCTCTTTCGGGCAAACGGCTTCACAAGCACCGGTATTTGTACAGGAACCAAAACCCTCTTTATCCATTTGAGCAACCATGTTTATAGCCCTCGTTTTTCTTTCAGGTCCACCCTGTGGTAATAAGGCCAGATGAGACACTTTAGCAGAAACAAATAACAAAGCCGAAGAGTTTTTACAAGCAGCTACGCAAGCACCACAACCAATACAAGCCGCTGCTGCAAAAGCCGCATCTGCATTGTCTTTATTAATTGCTATAGCATTGGCATCTACTGCATTACCGGTGTTAATTGAAATATAGCCCCCGGCTTGAATAATACGATCAAATGCAGAACGGTCAACAATCAAATCTTTAATAACCGGGAAAGAATTAGCTCTCCATGGTTCCACCACAATGATGTCCCCATCTTTATAAGCTCTCATGTGCAATTGGCAGGTAGTGTTAGCCTGCCATGGTCCATGCGGACGGCCGTTAATGTACATTGAACAGCTACCACAAATACCTTCCCGGCAATCATGGTCAAAAGCAATAGGTTCTTTGCCAGTGCTGATTAATTCTTCATTCAGTACGTCAATCATTTCCAAGAAAGACATTTCGGAAGAAATGTTTTTTACGGGGTATGTTTCGAAACCACCTTTGTCATTGGCATTTTTTTGTCTCCAGACTTTCAGCGTAAGATTCATATTGTAATGCTCCATAAAAACGAGTATAGTTCGTTAATAATATTATTATTTATAAGACCTCGCCGTCAACTTCATCACTTCATACTCCAACTTCTCTTTATGCAAATTCCAATTGCTCTCCCCTGCATACTCCCATGCTGCTACATAGGCAAATTCATCATCCTTTCTTTCTGCTTCTCCTTCGGCTGTCTGGCTTTCTTCTCTAAAGTGACCACCGCAACTTTCATTTCTGTTCAGTGCATCCTTACACATCAACTCACCCAATTCAATAAAGTCAGCCACACGGCCAGCTTTATCTAATTCAGGATTCATTTCAGTGATAGTTCCTGGAATACGAACGTCACTCCAGAATTCTTTCTTCAATGCCTGTATCTCCGTAATCGCTTCCTGCAAACCTTCTCCATTACGGGCCATACCGCATTTCTCCCACATTATTTTTCCGAGTCGCTTATGGAAACTCTCAACAGTTTGCTTACCCTTAATGTTGATCAACGTATTGATTCTATCAGCAACTGCTTTTTCTGTTTGTACAAATGCCTCGTCTGTCAATGGAATTGGCTTCGTCGCAATTTCATCTGCCAAATAATTACCAATGGTATAAGGAACTACAAAATACCCATCCGCCAATCCTTGCATTAATGCAGACGCACCCAAACGGTTAGCACCATGGTCACTAAAGTTTGCTTCTCCCAGACAATACAAACCTTTTACATTCGTCATCAATTCATAATCCACCCACAAGCCACCCATCGTGTAGTGTACCGCCGGATAAATCCGCATTGGTACTTCATAAGGATTTTCACCGGTAATCTTTTCATACATGTCAAACAGGTTACCATACTCTTCTTTCACTACTTCTTTACCCAACCGCATCAATGTTTCTATATCAGGATTTTCTATTCCTGATTTTCCTGCCTCTACTTTACCATATTTATTTATTAGGTTGTATTTAAAATCTAAATACACAGCTTGTCCGGTAGTTCCTACTCCATATCCCGCATCACATCTTTCTTTTGCTGCTCTCGATGCTACGTCTCTTGGCACCAGGTTTCCAAATGCTGGGTAACGACGTTCCAAATAATAATCTCTTTCTTCTTCCGGAATATCATTTGCTTTTCGCTTATCACCTTTTTCTTTCGGCACCCAAATGCGTCCGTCATTCCTCAACGACTCCGACATTAAGGTCAATTTTGATTGATGGTCGCCGCTCACTGGAATACAAGTTGGGTGAATTTGTGTAAAACAAGGATTTGCAAACGTTGCTCCTTTCTTATGTGCTTTCCATGCCGCAGTTACATTACTGCCCATTGCATTGGTTGATAAATAAAATACATTACCATAACCTCCAGTGCACAGTAACACAGCATGACCGAAATGTCTTTCCAATTCTCCATTCACCAGATTGCGGGCAATAATTCC
>JANNCC010000244.1:0-7777 GCA_031386125.1 Chitinophagaceae bacterium | reverse complement strand
CATGACGGGGTTCGCTGTCTGTTATCAAAAGAATTAATTCACCGTTGCTATGCACAGGCGGTAGAAACTGGAACAGCGATTCCGGCTCTTATTTCGAAAGACAGTATACGGCTGTTGACAGAAGAAGGAAACGAAGCATTTGACAGAAGCAAAGTGATGCTGATACAAACTCCACAAACTTTTCATAGCAAAATTTTATTACCTGCCTTCCAAATTGATTATAAAGATAAGTTTACTGATGAGGCCACAGTGGTGGAGGCCTATGGCATGAAGGTATCGCTGGTGCAAGGCGAGGAGAATAATATTAAGATAACAAGACCGGTAGATTTGCTGATGGCGGAGAGTCTGGTCGGAACGGATAGTCAGGAGTCTTGAGCCAGTTGCTGAGTATATTTAATGCCTGAGTCTGACTCAAGACCTCCTGACCCTGACCTCCAAGACTCACTTCTTTAACCATTTCAAATAGAAAGGAAGCCGGTTCATCTTTATTGCCGGATATATTTCATGAGCAGCTCCAAAACTGCTGTAAAAAAAAGCGAGGCTGGCAATATCAGAGCCTTCAAAATCCAGTAACAGGTTTTTTCCCGCATGGTCTTTTATAAAAGCATCAATCAGTGCATGTGATGCACCGGTAGTTTTTCCGTTGGGGTGATTGCCTACCAGGATGAAGTAAGCCTTGTTATGCGAGAAGAAGAAGATACAAGAGGAAAGCAATTCTTGTTGAGCAGAAAAAATGCCATAGGTTGTTGCCATTTGCCGGGAATGCAGGTACTTGTATAGTTTTCTGAATTGTTTAATGTTCTCATCTTCTTCGCTGCCGCGGCCTTTCATTTGTTGCACCGCCAGGGCAATCACTTTTTCAGCATCAAAATCTTTTTGTACGGTGCAGCCAAGCTGCATGGCCTTTCTACTATTTCGCTGAATATTTTCCCGGTAAGCCTTATATAGCTCTTCATAAGGCTTATTCAGGTTAAGAATATAGTTGCTTTTATGAATAGAAAAGCCGGTGGGTGTGCTGAAAATATTACCACTGTTCAAATTTATTTCAATCAGCCGGAATGAAGTCGGGATTGATTGAACAAATTGGCCGACCTCTTCCTCTGTAATTTGTTTTCCAAAAACTCCCAATTGTGCAGTAAGAAAGGGTTGGTATAAATAATTGATGCCGTACTTACTGTTCCATGTCAGCGGCATTACTATTTCGTAATCGTTCTCCGAATGAAGTCCTTTGGACATCACCAAAGCATCCCAGTGCTTTGCCATGTGATCGAGATAAAAAGAATAAGCATAAATTAAACCATTAGTTGCGTTGTCAATGCAGGCATCCCATTTGGTCTTATCAATTTGACGGTTGGTGAGATATTGTATGTTCAATGAGCCGCTCATCAGAAATTAAAATTGCGGTCAATTTTCCGGAAGCTGAAATTGGAAATATCAATAGAGAAAGAAAGCTTTTTCCAGAACCTCTCTTTTTTGGCTATGGTTGATTTAAAGTAATCTCCATACACACTGCTGTAAATAAGCGGTATATAAATGTTGATTGTTTCTTTTAGCAACGATATATGGATACCTGCATCAAAAAGAAAACGATCTGTTTCAGCTTTTTGTTTCCATGATTCAGCATATGTACCAATGTCGAAAAATAATTTCAAGGGAATTTTAATAGGTAATAAGCTTAGTGGATTAATACTTGAAGGAATCGTTGTGCTGAAATTGGCGGCAATCAGCCAGTCATCGGTTTTCGCTACTTTATCGGCCAGTAAATCTGTTCTTACTTTAAATCCACCGTCTCTTACCATTATTTGTTGGCTCAAAAACCCTTCAAACTTATTACGACCTGCAAAATAATCACTGTATGTATAATCTTCGTATCCATTTGCCCCTGTCATATTAAGATGATAGCGGTCCGTTGCAAATTGTTTGGTGATTGTTTTTGAGCCGGTATAAAAGAACTTCCCCGCAAACAACCTGACATCAAGTCCGCCTTCTTTTACATAATTGAAAAAATACTTACCGGTGAAAGCAGTGCGAACAAAATCCTTGCCCTGTTCTATTTTCAATTCGCCACTATATGGATAAAGCACCCGGTTATTTTCAATAACCAGCCGGAACTGGTTCAATGTTCTGTTCTCACTAACTGTTCTGTATTTAGTAGTTATGGCTGTATCAGGCCCCGGGAAGGTGATAGCTGTATCCCGGTAGAAGCGAAGACCATCTTCATTAATCAAAAACGAGTTGAACTGAATAAACCGGTTATAATTGCTGCGTGGAGATTTTTCTTTTAAAGCCAGTTTGATTCCCGGTGCTATTTTCGTAAAAGCAAGAAAAGTCTTTTTGCCATCACCATCTGTAAACTGGTCAACAGTGAAAGTGGAACCGCTTACACCCACATCAATACTTTTAAAGAGAGAGGAGTTTGGGTAAAAACTGTAAGAAGCAAACCCAAGACCTGTTAGTCTTTTTGAGCCCGTTGCATACATGGGTGCCAGCAAGAATTGAAAATTTGGTGGTGGTAATTTCATGTTGGTTATAAAAGCACCGACCATCAGCTTATCATAGGCATTAATGCCAATAGAAGGACCAAGCAATATCAAATCTTTTGTTGGCTTCTTTGCATAATCAATCAGGGATTTCAGGTTAAAAACTGGAACTACCTTTGTTCCTGTTCGCTGCAAAGTGGGCAATGTTCCTGTTTTACTTAAATAAGAAAAAACAGCATCAAGATTTTTACCACTGCTCTCTTCCATTACTTTTTTAAAGTCTTCCGGCTGCGGATGTTTGAACTGCCAGCGTCGGTAGTATTCCTGCATAGCTTTGTTGAACGCTTCAGTACCAATCTGGGATTCTAAATACCGCATCCATTCAGCAGTTTTATAATATGCAACGAGTCCATAATTGGCTTCGCTGTATTTTTCTGAAGAAAGTTCAATTGGCTGGTCAGTTTTGGTAACAGCTTTTGTTTCAAAAGCAAGCCGGTCTAACTTAGGTTGTATGCCATATTTGGTAGTTCTGTATTTATCATCATAATAGCTATTAATGCCTTCATCCATCCAGGGATGTTCTCTTTCATTACTGGCAAGAATACCGAAGAACCAGTTGTGACCTATTTCATGGTTAATAGTATTATCTAATGACTTAGCATCACTGTCGGGAGAAATAACAGTAATAGTCGGGTATTCCATACCACCGCCAAAACTTTCCGGCCCTTGTACTACCTGTACAATATTATAGGGATACTCTCCAACCAATGATGAATAATGCCGCACAGCACTCTTAGAATTGCTGACACTATTTTTCCAAATGGCCTTATATTTTGGAGTATAAAAAGTCAATACATCAATAACATTGCCTGAAGGAAGACCACAGGTATCATAGTTTACGATAAATCGTTTATCGGCAAACCAGGCAAAGTCATGAATATTGTTTTGTTTGTATTGCAGCGTTTTATTTTCGTTTGCTGATTCGGGAAAAAGCTGGTAGGTTGTTTTCATCTGCCCACCGGTTGTTTTTTCTTTTCCTTTTATTGGCTCCCAGGTGAAAGAGTTTCTTGATTTCAACCATTCTTTTTCTTCTGCATTTTGTAATTCACCTGTTGCTGCTACTACGTAGTTTTTGGGAATGGTAATGCTGACATCAAAACTTCCAAATTCACTGTAAAATTCTCCCTGGTCAAGATAAGGCATCGGGTGCCAGCCGTATTTATCATACACAGCTGGTTTGGGATACCATTGTGTGCCTGGTAGCTTTGTCCATCATGTCCGCCTCTTGAAAAATTGTAAGGAAGTTTTACATGAAATGGAGTAGTGACGTTTATTTTTTGACCGGTGGGGAGAGGAGTTGGTAAAACAATTTTTACAATATCAATATGCTGCGGGTGGTCTTCTACCGTTGCTGTTACATTGTTTACTTTAAAATCAAGCCGGTTGATATAACCTCTTTGTTCTTTGTCAGAAAAATAGAATTTCGTACTTCCATTCTCCAGCATCTGGTCAGTGAACGCCGTTTTATCATTCTTATACGCATTGGGCCAGAGATGGAACCAAATGAACTTTAGTGTGTCAGGTGAGTTATTGATGTATTCAATTTTTTCAAACCCGTCTAATGTATGTTCTTTATCATTCAGGGAAACATCAATGGTGTAGTTAACCTGTTGTTGCCAGTATTGAGAGTAAGCTGTAAGCTGTGAGCTGAAAGCTATGAGCAGAAAAAAAACGAATTTTCTCAAAAGGTTGGAGTTTTATCAAAAGTAAAGATTAACTGTCAATTGCTGCCAGGCAACTCTTTATTTGCCCTTCCCCTTAAAGATAATACGAAGGGTGTGAATCATAATCTTGAAATCAAGAGCCAGCGAAATATTTTCGATATAAAGCAAATCAAATTTGCTGCGTTCCACCATTTCGTCCACATTTTCTGCATAGCCAAACTGCACCATGCCCCAGCTGGTAAGGCCTGGTTTCACTTTCAAAAGATATTTGTAATAAGGAGAACGGGAAACAATCTGGTCAATATAGAATCGTCGTTCAGGCCTGGGGCCAACGAGACTCATTTCGCCGATTAATATATTCCAGAGCTGGGGTAGCTCATCAATGCGCCACTTCCGCATTGCCTTCCCCCATTTAGTAATGCGGGGGTCGTTGTCTGACGATAGTGCAGGGCCTTCTTTTTCTGCAGCCTTTATCATTGACCGGAATTTATACAACCTGAAAGGCTTGCCTTTATAACCAATTCTTTCCTGCGAAAAGAATATTGGGCCTTTAGAAGAAAATTTTACTCTGAAGGCTACATATAGCATTAATGGGGATAAAAGGAGGGAACCAAACAATGAAACAACAACATCTATTAACCGTTTGATATTTTGCTGCCATTCAGGCATCAATCCGGTTTGCAAATCAATCAGGGAGGCGCCCATTACATTGCTGGTCTTTACAGAACCTGAAAGAATATCTAATGTGCTTGGTTGAATTTTTATCTCTACATCTTTTTCGCTCAAGCGGTTAATGATGTTTTCTATTAATGACTGCTCTGATTTTTCCAGGGCCAATACTACTAACCGTATGTCATTTGTTTCAATGATGTTTTCCAGATCATCCACCACGCCAAGTTTTGGAATAAGTCTGTGAATGCTCTCTTTACCATTATTTTCGGGGGTAACAAAACCAGTATAGCGATAGCCACCGTCATGCAAATTTTTTTCAGTCTCTTTATAAATACGAATGGCAGTATCCTGACTACCGACCATTAATGTATTGAAGTACACTTTTCCTGTTAGCAGTTGTCGTTTTACTTTATTGAGCAATAGCCATCTTCCCCAAAATGTAAAAATAAAATGTACTGCAAACAGACACAACAATGCCAGGTAGTAATAGGAGTAATTAGTTTGCACATCATCAAGAAGGAATGCAAAAAAGAGAACAATACAACCGATAAGGCTGCAAACAAAAGTGGTAGTAAATTCAAACAACCTTGATTTTTTATACAATTGCCTGTAAGAACCAACAAGACTATATAAAGCCAGCCATCCAAGTGGAATAAACAATATGCCTAGCCAGAACCTGTTATTTACAATTATTTGCCCTTCGTCAGTTATTGTTTCTTTCAATAGCCATTTGCGGATAAAAAAGAAAGTAGCCCAGGCCAATGATGCAGTGATGGAATCTATCACTGCATACCAGGCAACAGATATTTGTTTGCCGGGCTTCATTAATGGATAATAACATTATTGCTAATCTTATCCAGTATCTGGTGGGCTACATCCATCGCCATTAATCCGTCCATTTCCGTTACTACTGTTTTGGTGTTATTAAGAATCGCATCCTTAAACTCCTCGAGTTCTTTTTTGATGGCATTCACTTCAGGTACGACAGGGTTAGCCATCGCAATTGTTTTTTTACCGGAGGGAGTTTCAATGTCAAAGGCAAACACATTGGAGTCTTGTGGCTCCTTTAATTTTATGATTTCAGTTTTCTTATTCAGAAAATCTATGCCGATATAGGAGTCTTTTTGAAACAAGCGGATTTTGCGCATCTTTTTCATCGAAATACGACTGCTGGTGAGATTAGCTACACAACCATTATCAAATTCTATTCTTACGTTAGCAATGTCCGGTGTTTCTGTAAGTACACCCACACCACTGGCAGAAATATTTTTCACATCACTTTTTACAATACTCAAAATGATGTCAATATCATGAATCATCAGATCGAGTATCACACTTACTTCGGTTCCTCTTGGATTGAATTGTGCAAGGCGGTGTACTTCAATGAACATTGGGTTCAGCGGCATATCCCTGATAGCAAGAAATGCGGGGTTAAATCTCTCGACATGTCCTACCTGGAATTTGATACCCGATTCCTTTGCCAATTTTACCAATTGCCTTGCTTCATCCATTGTGTGAGCCAATGGTTTTTCCACAAAAACATGCTTCCCTTTTTTGATGGCTTTTTCGCACCATTCAAAATGAAAATTGGTTGGGGCAACCACATCAATTACATCACAGGCGTCTATCAGTGCATCTGCATCAAGGAAACGGGGGAGTTGGTATTTTTCTGAAACTTCTTTTGCGGTATCATCATTAGGGTCGTAAAAACCAACCAATTCTGTTTCTGGAATTTCTTTCCAGTTGTTCAGATGAAATTTTCCTAAATGTCCAACACCAATAACTCCAATCTTGAGCATAACAATTTATTAATCCTCAAAGATAAAGATTGGCTAACGGAGATGTGGGGGAGTTATAAACAAATTGCTTAATTCAGCACAGAGGACCTGCTGATATAGGAAGGGTGATAGACAAACAGGCAAGTACCATTTTTAATAGTATTAATTATTGACCTGTTTAGCTGTACCGGAACCGCCGGGCAACCCTGGCTGCGGCCGATATAGCCCTGAGAGTTTACATATTCATTGCAAACGTAGCTGGCACCATGCATAACAATGCCTCTTTCAAATGCTTTATCATTAATGCCTCTTTCAAGACCTTCTAATTTCAGCGAATAGCCATTCTTACCTTCATACGTTTCTTTCGTCATATAAAAGCCGGGACTGCTTTTGTATGACTCATTTTGATTGGAAAAAGAAGTAGCCAGTTCACGGCCGGAATTTCTGCCATGAGCTACTAATGTATTGAAGAGAACTTTGTAATTCTTCACATCCAGTACAAATAACCTCTTCTGATTACTTGGTTGGCTGAAATCAATGATAGAAATAATTGAATCGTTCAGCAGTTTACCTTCTTCCATTAATTTTTGTAATCCCTGCTTCGCAAAATCAAATGCCTGCTGGCTTAGTCCCTTTAAGCTAAGGTGCAGGCTATCATATACTGATTTTAAAGAAGTAATTACAGGTGCGGCGGCCACAATTGTTTTAGTTGTTGAATCAGCAGGTGGGTGAAGAAAGACTTTAGTACCTGTTGCCGACTTTGCAAAAGCAAATGGCAGATGCAGTATGGCTATAACAAAAGAGGAAACGATTAGATAGAAACCTTTGATTTTTTTCTTCATTGCTACATTTTAACCCTGTCTGCTTATGGGCAGACATCAACCAATAATTGTTTAAACGCAGGGTTTCAGAATTTCTTATCTCAACCGTAAGTTATTCTGTTAATTTCAACCAAAAAAAATGCCCGTGAAAAAATTCTCTACGGGCAGTTTTTGGATTAATTGGTTGCAGTAAAACGACATCAAATCAGCAGTCATTTTATTTTAATGCGGACCGGACGGGACTCGAACCCGCGACCTCCGCCGTGACAGGGCGGCATTCTAACCAACTGAACTACCGATCC
>JANNCC010000243.1:0-30955 GCA_031386125.1 Chitinophagaceae bacterium | reverse complement strand
CTCCTGTGGGCACCCGACAAAGACCAGCAGTATATAAGCGATCATCCGTTATTTAAGCTCAAGCAGCAGGAAAATATGGAGAATATGAAAAAAACCTTAGCAACCATTCCATACAATCAATTAAAAGAAATCACACAACAGATTAACAAAGACTCTTAACAATAAAATAGTTGCCATTCGCCAACAGAACTGGCTTGTTTACTATATCAAAACCCTTTCTTCTTTCCCGACTCCAGCGGTGGTAGTTTAAAATCATCCAAGGCACTTTTCTGTGAAATCATTTTTTCTATGTCCTCAATTTTGCGGGGCGCAAAATGGGAGAGTAGTTCATAGCCATCCTGTGTTATCAGCAAATCATCTTCAATACGAACGGCAATGCTCCACCATTTTTTATCACACTTGCTGCCTTGGGGAATATAAATGCCGGGTTCAATAGTGATAACCATGTCTTTCTGTAAGGTTTCATAAAAACCACGGTCATGCACATCAAGCCCGATGTGGTGGCCAAGCCCATGTGGAAAATATCTACCTACATCTTTCTTATCGCTGATGATGCCGAGTTTCAATAAACCTTCCGCTATAGTGTTTTTAGCAGCGGCATTAGCATCAGCCCATTTAGATCCGTCCTTTAATGTTTTGAAAGCAGCTTCCTGCGCATCATACACTAACTGGTATATAATTTTTTCTTCGCCGGAGAATTTTCCATCAGCCGGAACTGTTCTTGTTACATCGGCAGTATAACCATGGTATTCTGCACCCACATCCATCAGTATCATCTGGGTGCCGATTTTGGTTTTGGTGTTTTCCATATAGTGCAGGATGCAGCCATTTTCACCAGAGCCAACGATAGAGCCATAGCCAACTTCTTCTGCGCCATATTTTTTATGAACATACTCATGCAGGCCCTGTATCTCCAACTCCGACATACCCGGATGCAAAGCTTTCATCACTTCGTTTTGCCCCTGGCAGGAAATTTCTACTGCTTTGCGGATTAAACTCATTTCCTCCGGTGTTTTTATCTGGCGCAGGGTGCTGGTCAGGTCACGGTACAGTTTGCTGTCAAACTTGTTTTGCTGTGTTAGCTGTTCCGGCATGGCCGATTTTTGTTTGAACTGTTGCAGCAGGTCAAACAGGTCTGCATTATCATATCCGTTCGGCACATCTATGGGGAACTTGTCGTAAATGATTTTGGCAAATTTTGAAAAATCAATACTGAACTTCTTAAAATCAACACCGTTATAAACTGAGTTGATGCCCAATCTTTCTTTTACACCTTCTGTTCCTAATCGTTTGCCTGTCCATTGCTCAGCCTGGGCATTTCGTTTTTGTACAAAAAGAAGTTCGCTGTATTTATTGCCCAATGAATCTGTTTGCTGCTCTTTAAAAACCAGCAGCAGGGAATGAGGTTCTTTGTAGCCACTGAAATAATACAAATCGGGGTTCTGGTGGTAGAGGTATTCCACATCGTTGGAGAAAGTACGGGTAGGGAAGGCGAAGAACACCATCACAGAATTGTCCGGCATCTGCTCCCGCAGGGCAGCTCTGCGTCCCGCATGAAAATCTTTGGTAAGATAGTCTGTGGGAAGGTTGTCATTGTTTTCAGCCGGTGCAGGTTGTGCAAAGAGGGTAGTTGAAAATAAAGCCGCCATGGTGAAAGACAGGCTTTTTGCTCTTAGGTATTTACGCATAAAAAAAGTGATTGAGAAAACTAAAGTAGCTTTTTTCAATCACCTCCTGTAGAAATTTGTATGAACGGATAAATGTTTGGAGTTCGGGGTTTAAAGTCGTCGTGTTGAAGGAATTTTCTTTACCTATAAAAAAAATTCGCAATAAAGAACTCTATACTCCAGACTCCGAACTTTTCACTCTTCCTCCCCGCCTTCATAAAAAACATCTTCGTTGCTCAGGTAATGTTTTTCCCAGGCTTTTACTGCTTCATCACTCAGGCATTCTATTATGTCGTGCAGGGTATCTTTTTTCAATTTCCATTCAGTTTCCATCGGGTCATCATACCGCTGAATGAACAGGCAATGGTCTGATTCCACTGCCACTTTTATCATGGTAATAGGAGAATCTTCTTTTTGTTTTACCAGATAATAACAACTGGTTTCCAGCAAATCATAAGTGTACATAAAACCTCCTTTTACTTGTCTTTAAATCAAACTTCACGGGTTAATAAATTTAGCATTTAATGGGTACTCAATGCAGTTCAAAATAGCTGGAATCTGATGGGTTAATCAGTTAGGTCAAAATTAAGGATTTGAAGAGTTTTCCGGTTGTGAAATCTTTATTCTCACTTTCGTGCAGATAATTTAATTCAACTTATGCGTTGAATTTAAGCTATTTGTATAAAATATTGAATGTTTTAAATTCAATGTTAATCAGAGGCTTTTTGGCAGGTAATAGTTCCCGGATATTGCCATATTTCCTTTCTCCCTTCATCGCTTACGGTAAATTCGCTGCTGCTTTCATCAAAGGATTTATTGACAAGAAGCCTGTTCATTTCTTCTGAAAAGTCCCGGAACTGGCTGGCTATATTATTCTCACCAACCTGGTTCATATTCCATGTTTTTGAAATGGCCGGGCAATTGAAATTGAAGGCGGTGAAAGCAACATTCTTTACAGGAGAATAATCCAATGTTTTAAAATGTATCTTTTTATTGGTGATGTCATACACAATGCTCCATTTGGTATGAGAACCCTGCGCCACCCGGTCAAGTATAGAAAAAGAATAATCAATAACAGAGGTGGTTATGGCAGTCTGCTGAAACAATGTTACCATGTTGCAGGCTTTGGCAAAGCGATCAATGGAATTGTTAGTGAATGAAAGGCTGTTTCCACCGGCAGACGTGGTAGCTGATTTTGTTTGCTCAATGGATGAAGAATAAGTATCATTCGTCAAAACCGGAAAAAGCAGGTTACTGCCTTTATGCACTTTTATTTTGCCTTCAAAAAATTCGATAGTGGCGGCATTCCCTTTTGCATCGGCCACTAAAAAATGCAATGGTGCTGTTCCTTTTGATGCTATGCGGAGTTTTTTATCTGTCTCAATCAGTTCGTCAATGGTGCTGCAATTATCAAGTTGGTATTGTATCCATTGCAGTTCGCCAATAGCTGGCCTGGCATCTGGAACAGGATAAGTGGTTCCATCCAGCCACATCATCTCAACCACCAGGCCTTTCTCATTCATACCACCGGTTGGAAATTCTTTTCCATACTGGTTAAAAGTAATACTGCCGTATTGCGATATCCAACTGATCGTTTTTCCATCTTTTGTTTTATCGGATGTTTTTGATAAGCCCTTCTGGTTGGTGCACACCATGCCATTGCCGGTTACCCAATCGTAATTGCGGCCAAAAAACATTTGACCATTCTTATTAATAAAAAAAGTGGTACAGGCAAAAGAAATATTTACAGCGAGAACTGTAACAAGCGACAAGACAAAAATATTTTTCATTTACTAAAATTATTTATCACTACTGCCTGTAAAAAAGGAATTTGTACAGGCGACAATAAAAATACCTTCGGTAACTTGTTGTAGCAAGTCGCAGAAAGTATAAATTCTTTTTTCAGACAGTTTAGCTGAAAGGACAGATTCTGGTGCACCCTTTTTTCTTTTTTTCCATCTTTTGTTCTGTGCCTGCTTTTTTCTTGTTGTTGTTAAAGCTGGCAAAAGCAACAGCCGAAATACTTGCCAGCAAAACAGTGGCCACCAATATTCTCTTCTTCATAGCTAATAATTTAGAAGTAAAAGTTACGATGATTTTTTAGTCCTGTAACACTATGTTTTGATGAATGGCAGAAATCGGTTGACGAAGGTTAATCAAATCATGCATTAATAACCTGCTTCAGGTTTACGTTTTTGTTCCGTAAGTCCAGTCCACCTTCCAGCACCGATTTCAGGTTGGCCATGTAAAAGCCCCAGCCATTGCCACAGTGTATAAAAAAATGCTGCCTTTCACTATCATCTTCCATTGGCATATCCTGCACCAGTTCACAAACGGTTTCTCCATCCTGCTGTTTGATGGTAACAGTAACGATACAACCACCGGAGAAGCTGAATTTCAATTCATCCCAGCCGTTGGCAGCTAGTATTTCTTTTTCTTCAACTTCAGCATCATTATGTCCAAACCAAAGCCATTTGTAGTTGTCGCCAGCTTCAATTTGGCTGTTCTTTGGTCGGGCAGCGCCATCGGCTTTGATAAACTGCGCAAGCCGTAGAAACCAGCTTTCCAATCCCTGTTGGGTTGTCCAGGCATTATATACAGCCTTTGCCGATGCATTGATGGGGATCCGTTTGGTAAATTGCTTCCAGTCGTAAGACATATAACATTACAGTTTTGTAATCTTCATTTCAACCCTCCTGTTCTTTGCCCGGTCTGCTTCTGTATCGTTAGAAGCTATCGGGCTATCCGGCCCGAAACCTTTAATAGTAATGCGGCCGTCATCAACTCCTTTTGAAGTAAGATAGTCTTTGCAGCTTCTTACTCTTTTCAACGAAAGTTCCCTGTTTAATCCGGCAGCACCTTCGGAAGAAGTGTGGCCAGATAATAAAATCTCCATTGAAGTATTTTGTTTCATAAGTGTCGCCAGTTTATCCAGTTCAGTTTTTCCGGCGGCTAACAGTGCAGCACTATTAACGGCAAACTGGATATTATTCATCACCACGTCATCACCTTCCTGCAGGACTTTATTATTGTAAGTAACTTTTCCGGAACGTTTCAGTTCCAGTTCAACGCCGTCAGTTACTTCATTATTTATTACGTCCACCTGTTCTTCATCAGATGAATAGCCGGGGGCAGTTCCCTTTACTATAATTAAACCCGCCGGAACATCTGAAAGAGTGAAGTTTCCTTCCGCATCAGTTTCTACTGTGCCAAAACCTTCTGTTGCTGCGGTAGCATTTGCAATTGGTTCTTTAATTTGCTCATCAATTACACGGCCTTTTACAGTCCCTTTGTAAATATTTTTTGGGTTAATAAGCAGTTTAATAAAATCAATGGCAAACCCATCACCTATGCCGGTGGTGGGGTCGTCAATAAAAATAACTAAGGAGTCACCACTTAATTTTTGCAAGAATTCCGGGGTAAGACGGATGGTGATGAGCTTTCCAATAGGACCATCTTGCTTAATCTTGTTAATCATTTTTTCTGCTTCTGTAAAGCGGACACCATTTACTTTAAACTGGAATTTAGATTCGAATGTGGGTGACTGGAAATCGTCAATAAAAAGTTGCAGTGCAGCAGCATCTATTGTTACTGTTTTTAATTCGCTTAGCGGAATGGTGATAGCGGTTGGTTTATTAGCCGGACGTTGTGTAGTGTTAGTATATCCTTCGCTTTCTTTTGGGCTGCCGTATTTAAAACTGCCAGGCACCATTATCATATCCGTTCCTTTGGCGTCGTTTTTATCAAGTGGCCAGGGAAAGCCGTGAGAAGGAGTGGATTTGCCGAAAAAAGGATTGAAGTCTTCTTCCCAGCCAAAACTTAGATTGTCAATATCACCCACCCGTATCATCAGGTCAGCTTCGGCTGTGTTTCTCAATATTAGAAATTGCTGACTCCAGTCTCCATCTGTGGCAGTGTTGCGTTGTGAAAAAGAATACAGGGCTGAAATTATCAAAAGGGGTAGCAGGATTATTTTTTTCATATTGGGGGTTTAATGCTGAGTTAAGGTAAGATTTTTTTCAAAGCCTGTAAATAAAAAGACCCATCTTGCCCCAGGCAAGATGGGTCGTATGCTGAAGGAAACGGATGAAATATTAAAAACCTAAACCAACTGCAAATGCTCTTACGATATTTGGATAAGTGCTTAATTGCGTAGCAGCTCCTGTAGTAAGATTGATAGAATAAATTTTGCCTGCACCACCGGTGGCTACCATTGCATAAGCTTTGTTGCTGGTGCCTCCAATATCAAAACCATTTTCTGCCGCCATATCCATACCAAGACTGCCCACTTCTACCAAAGTGCCATTGTTGGGTGGGTTTTGCGTATATAATTTTTGGTTATTGAAATCAATAGTATAAAGAACGGTGCTGGTAGCAGCAGGAATATTATTAGTATAAGCTGCCGATGAAACTAAGGGTGAACCCGGATTAAGTGGCATATCAACAGCGGCGATATCGCCGGTAAGCGGATTAATCCGGATATTCTGACCGGTATTGCTTACAACCCTTATTCTATCAACAGTGGGATTAAAATCAAAACCGAAATGAGTACCAGATAGCGGCGTTGAAAAAGGAGCCAGGCTTAAAGAAGTAGCAACACCAGATGCCATATTGATGGCATATAAACGGCTGCTGCTTCCAAGAGCCAGCAACTGGCCGGTAGCAGGGCGCATATCAATACCTAAAATATTTTCACCAGCCTGTAAACCTGTGATGGCTTTATTAACTGGTGTACCGGGTGTATTTAAATTGAATATTTGAAGATTGTTTGAATTATCAACTGCATACGCTACAGGATTAGTAGGAATAGCAAGGCCAACAATTGGGACAATAAGATTACCAATATTAGTGGCTTTGCCAGTAACCAGATCTATTTGATGCAATACACAATTAGCACCAATATTAAAACTGGCAATAGCGAAGGCATTGTCGGGTGAAATATCAAATCCACTTTCGTTACCAGTAGTAATGCCTAATGAACCTATTTCTACTAATGTTCCATTGTTTGGCGGGTCTTGTTTAAATAATTTACCGGATGTCATGTCAATATCAAACAACGTAGTGGTTGATGCACCTGCCACACTGTTTGTATAAGCTACGGCAACAACAGCAAGGGTACCTGGATTGATAGCAACATCTGTTGCAGCAACTGCGCCAGTTTCAGGGTTCAAACGTATGTTTAGCCCGGCAGAAGTAACCAGGCGGATACGATCCACTGTTGGGTTAAAATCAAAACCAACCAACGAACCGAAAATGGCGGGTGTAAAAGGGGTAGTGCCGACAGTAGTGGCGACAGCCGTCTCCTGATTGATGATAAAAAGGCGGCTGCTGCTGCCCAGTCCGTATAATTGGCCGGTGGCAGGGCGAAAATCAATAGCCATAATTTTTTCGCCAGCTGGCAAACCGGTTACCATAGTATTAGATATAGTGGTACCCGGTGCATTTGAATTGTATTTAACAAGATTGTTGGCCGAAGTAATACCGTAAAAAATTATACCCGGTTTTACCACCGGTGTTGTCATATCTATGTCATCATCTTTATCGCAACTGCTGAGAAAGCCAAGGCTGAAAATGCTTAGCAATAGTAGCAGTGCATTGAGTCGTTTGTTCATGTTGTCTGGTTTTAAGTTGATTTAAAACCACACATACGGGGTAAATTGAAATCAGGATTTGCAGCGGGGAAAATTTTCAATTTATGTTTTAATGGACTGCTCATCTTTAAACACTGTTTTCAACCTATGTAGTTTTTTTGATTGTAAGAAATGAATCACTTTTTTTTCGACCAAATGATGCAGCGGCACCAGCAGACAGGCAATCAAAATTTTTGTTCCTAAGATGGGTAATGGCGCACCATGAAACCAGTGATGCAGCTTTGAATCCAGAATCAGGATGATAAATTCAAAGATAAAAATGAAAGACACAAAAGCCAATCCTTTTATCAACCATTGGGGTGGATGAAAGAAACCGATTGTCAGTAAGCCAATTAATAACAGGATACCACCAAGTATGATGAAGCGGTATTGAATATCATGTTTTCTTTCGGTCGCTTTTATTTCCGCTTCTTCCGCTTTTGCCATACTTTCTTCTTCGAAGGCAATTTCTTCTTTGAGGATGTCTTCTTTTTTACTCAGGTTATTAAGGCTATCCCGGTAGAGATAATAATTGCCACGGGCCTGCCATGCATTTTTATAATCGCCTAATGCTGCATATATCGAATCTAAGTTTTGATACACTAAGGGAAGAGTTGAAATAAAATGAAGTGAATCGTATTTTGCCAAAGCTGTTTTCATTGGCACCAGTGCATCTGCATATCGTTTAAATCTTTTTAAATAATCTGCATAAATATAAAAGTAGAGGGCAGTGTGTGTGTTTACCTGTGATGTATAAGTAAAACCAATACTCTTTCTGTAATACCGGTCAGCGGAATCATGATCCCCTTCTATTTCAGCATAAACAGCTTTAGTATTATAAAGACGGGCAGAATCGCCTGATCGGGCAAAATAATCTGCCAGCTTATATTTCTTACCTATTTCAGCCCCTTTGACCAATTCATTTTGATCATAATAGATACCCCATAGTCCTAATACTGCAGCATATTTAAGTCCGGGCATATCAGCACTATCTGCAAGTCTGATCACTTTTTCAAAAAGCTCTTTTGCAACCGGGTAATTCTTCTTAGCCCTGTAAACTCTAGCTATAAAATGGGTTTCAAACAAAATTAATATTGTGTCAGCATTTTTTTCATAATATTTTTTTGCAATTTCATAACAGGCTATTGCTTTATCATTCTCCTTTACTTTTTGATAATATTCTCCTAATGCATGATTAGCATCAGCTATAGATTTGAAATTATTTATACGTTCAGCATATTTTTTTGCAGATAAAAGGCATTTGATTCCTTCCAGCATTTTTTCCTGGGAATTATAAAGACTGGCTTTCCGGTAGTAATAATTGTACCGGGTACTGTCATGAATTCCTTCTTTATTTAAATCTACCCTGTTAAAATATTCCATAGCCTTATCATATTCCATGCTAATCGCATAGCGTCTGCCAATGAGTGATAAAGCAAGTATTTCCTCATTGGGCATTCTTTCTTTGCTGGCATATTCAAGAGCCTGTTGGTATTGTGCAAGCCCTTTCTCCAGGTTTGACGAATTTATGTATGCAAATCCGGCCCAGCGGTATGCAGAAAATACATTTTCTTTCTTTCCTGATTCTTCTCCCCATTTATACACCAATTGGAGCAAACTGTCTCCGGCCCCGGTGTTTTTATGGGTTAAATGAAATTGAGCAAGTATGCTCCCATTTTGAATTTTTTCAGAAACAGTTTTGGAATCATTAAGGGTTTGTTCCAATTTTTTTTGTTCGGCCTGTTTCTCATCCTTTACCTGTGCATTAACAAGGTTAGATACAAAAAGGGAACTGAAAACCAATATTACTATTCTTTTGGATAAACTATAGGAGGGCATTTAGTTGAATTTGTTTATTAAGATATGAGTTATTAAACAGATTTGGACGGTTCATCTTTAAAAACTGTTTTCAACCGGTGTAGTTTTTTCGATTGTAAAAAATTAATCACTTTCTTTTCTACCAAATGATGAAGCGGCACCAGCAGGCAGGCAATCAATACTTTAGTTGCCAGGATAGGTAAAGGAGCACCATGAAACCAATGATGAAGTTTTGAATCAAGGATAAGTATAATAAACTCAAATATGAAAATGAACGATACGAAAGCTAATCCTTTTACTAACCATTGGGGAGGATGAAAAAAACCAATTGCCAGCAACCCAATGAGTAATAAGATGGCGCCGAGGATAATGAACCGGTATTGAATATCATGTTTTCTTTCCGTTGCTTTTTTTGCCGCTTCTTCGGCTTTCGCCATACTTTCTTCTTCGGCGGCTATTTCTTCCCGGAGGATGTCTTCTATTTTACTTTGGTTGTCAAGGCTATCCCTATATAAATCGTAGTTTCTTTTTGCCGACAGGGCACTTTTATAATCACCTAACGCTGTATGAATAGAGTCTAAGTTTTGATAAACCGCTGGAAGTCTTGAAATGTCATGAAGCGAATCAAATATCGACAGTGCTGATTCCATTGGTGTTAATGCTTCGGCGTAACGTTTATATTTTTTTAGATATTCTCCATAGTTAAAAAGACAAAAGGCGGTGTTGATCTTTAACGTACTTGAATAGGAAAGAGCAATTACTTTACGATAATACCAGTCAGCAGAGTCATGATTGCCCTCAATTTCACTAAAAACACCTTTTATGCTATACAAACTCATTGAATCACCTGTTCGGGAGTAGTATTCAACCAGTTTATATTTCTTGGCTTCCTCCGCAACTTTTAAAAAATCATTCAGATAATAATACATAGCCCACAAGCCATTTACAGCAAAATATTTCCTGCCTGAGTTGTTAGCAATTTCTGCATTTTGAATCACTGTTTCAAAATATTCTTTTGCTGCCGGGTAATTTTTTAAACCCACATAGGCATTGGCGATTGTATAGTCTGTAAATAAAAGAGCAGTGGTGTCTTTATTTTTTTCATAATATTTTTTTGCTATTTGATAATAGGTAATTGCTTTTTCATATTCTTTAACCTGGCTGTAATTATCACCAAGGAACTGGTTAACCTGTGCTAATTTTTTCGGATCATTAATTTTTTCAGCAAAATTCCTTGCTGTAAAAAGATTTTTGATTCCATCTAATATTTTTTTCTGATTAAAATAAAAACCTGATTTCCGGTAATAATAATTAAACCGGGAACTGTCGTGTACCCCATTTTTATTTAAGTCAATTCTATTAAAATACTCATTTGCTTTAGAAAAATCTGATCCCGGCAATGTGTATTGCCTTGCGAGGTTCAGCAAAGCAATTATTTCTTCATTTACCATTTTTTCTTTACTGGCATAGTCCACTGCTTTTTGTAAATAGGGCAACCCTTTATCACGGTTAGCAGAAAGTAAGTAAGCATTTCCACTCCACTGGTAAGAAGCAAAAATATCTTCTTTCTTGCCAGATTTAGTTGCCAGCTGAGTGATAATATCAATCAGGCTGTCACCGGCTTTATTATTTTTATGGGTGAAGTAAAATGAAGCCAACCTGCTGGTAGTTTGAATTTTTTCAGCAACGCTTTCGGAATGCAATATTTTTTGCTCCAGTTTCCTTTGTTCAGCCATTTTTTCATCTTTCTCCTGTGCATTAATAAAAGCAGGTAGAAAAAGAAGGTGGAAAGTCACTACAACTATTCTTTTAGATAAGGTTAAAGAAGGCATTTAGCTGATTTAGATTCTTAAGATAACCAACTTCTTATTGCCGGAAAAATTCAAAATAGTGATCAAATTTTCCCCATCTGTGAATAACTCCCAATCCTAAAGGCAGGGTTGGTTTTGTTATATTTGCCCAACGCCGCCCAATGCCTCCCGATTGGGAGGTTTTTTGTGGGGTGGGATTAAGACCTCACCTGTTAAGAATCGGATTTGCGGAGTCTTCGATTCCCTCTCCTCAAGGAGAGGGGCGCAGAGTCTCCGATAGTAATGAATAATGGTAGGGTGAGGTGTGATGAATAAAGAACCGGACGATGACCAAATAAATATCTCTGAAAAACGAAGTGAGACATGGCAAAAGAAAAAGAAGTTAACCTGTTTGATTATGACGAGGACAGTATAAAATCCCTCGACTGGAAAGAACACATCCGTTTGCGGCCCGGTATGTATATTGGTAAATTGGGCGATGGCTCTTCACCGGACGATGGTATTTATGTACTGGTGAAAGAGGTGATGGATAACTGTATTGATGAATACACGATGGGGTATGGAAAAACAGTGGAACTGATGATTGAAGGCAAGACAGTAACCATCCGGGACTATGGCCGTGGTATTCCACTGGGTAAGGTGGTGGATGTGGTGAGCAAAATAAATACCGGTGCGAAGTATGATAGCAAGGCTTTTCAAAAATCGGTAGGCTTGAATGGTGTTGGTACAAAAGCAGTGAATGCATTGAGCCACCACTTTAAAGTAATGGCAGTACGGGAAGGAAAAGAAAAGACCGCAGAATTTGAAAGGGGGTTCTTAATTAAAGAACATAAAGAAACAAAGACGACAGAACAGAATGGCACATTAGTCACTTTTATTCCTGACGAAACGATTTTTCTGAACTTTAAATTTCTTCCTGAATTTTTAGAAAATCAAATCTGGAATTATTGTTTTTTGAATGCCGGGTTGAAAATTATTTTTAACGGGAAAAGTTTTATCAGCAAAAATGGATTACTGGATTTATTGCAACGCAAAACTAATGAGGATGAAATTCGTTACCCGATTATTCACCTGAGTGGTGATGATATTGAAATAGCCCTTTCTCACACCAACGAATATGGAGAAGATATTTACAGTTTTGTAAACGGTCAGCATACTACACAGGGCGGCACCCACCAGCAGGCTTTTCGTGAAGCTTATGTAAAAACAATCCGGGATTTCTTTAAGAAGGATTATGATGCTTCTGATATACGAACAGGTATTGTGGCGGCGGTATCAGTGAGAGTGGTTGAGCCGGTTTTTGAATCACAGACAAAAACAAAGTTGGGTTCATTGACGGTAGAACCAGAAGGGAAAAGTATGCGCCAGTTTATGCTGGATTTTTTGGGTAAAGAATTAGATAATTACCTGCATAAAAATCCGGGTACTGCCGATGCGTTGAAAAAACGTATTGAACAAAGCGAAAGGGAAAGAAAAGAATTATCCGGCATCCGCAAACTGGCGAATGAAAGAGCTAAGAAAGCAAACTTGCATAATAAGAAATTGAGAGATTGCCGCTTTCACCTGAATGATGAAGCCCCAAGCAAGGGCAAAGAATTATTTGTAGCCAAGCAAAAAGAAACCACCATATTCATAACCGAAGGAGATAGTGCCAGTGGTTCTATTACTAAGGCAAGAAATGTGGAGACACAGGCGGTGTTTAGTTTGCGGGGAAAACCGCTGAACTGTTTTGGTCTTACGAAAAAAGTGGTATATGAAAATGAAGAATTCAATTTATTGCAACATGCTCTGAACATTGAAGAGGGGTTGGAAGAACTTCGGTTTAATAATGTAGTAATAGCAACTGATGCCGATGTGGATGGGATGCACATTCGTTTATTATTAATGACTTTCTTTTTGCAATTCTTTCCTGACCTGGTAAAGCATGAAAAAGTATATGTGCTGGAAACCCCATTGTTCAGGGTACGGAATAAACAAGAAACAATTTATTGTTTCAGTGAACAGGAGAAACAGGCAGCGATGAAGAAGCTGGGAACTAAACCAGAGGTTACACGGTTCAAAGGTTTGGGTGAAATAAGCCCCGATGAATTCGGACAGTTTATTGGTACCGGTATGAGAAAGCAATTGATGAGAGTGGAAGAAGGGGAACATATACAGCAACTGCTGGAATATTACATGGGAAAGAATACACCGGATAGACAGGAGTTTATTATTAATAATTTGAAAGTGGAGTTGGATGCACCGGTGGAGGGAAATTAATTTTTAATTATAAAACATATCATGATACACCTAGTTTTTAATGAAAGTGAGCTTGACCTGATGAAGCAGGTAATTGAAATGGATGAAACGTTGACTGGCGATGTGATACAAATCAAAGATGATTTTGCCGTAGGCCCGTTGCAAGGCGTAGATGCTGAAGAAGGCTGGCAGGCAAGATTGGAATGGTGGAAAGGATTATTACAAGGCTCGCCTTATGGGGAGACCCTTGCTGGTAGTTTTGATGACAGGGAAACGGTGAAACAATTAAAAGCAAAACTGGATGAAAATTCTGAAGAAGAATTATGGATTTGGATGGCGCAGAACCAGCATGATGTGACTGGTTATTTTTGGTTGATGCCGCAATTGAAAGAATACCAGGGCAGGGTCATGGTTTTATATCTTAACAATCTTCCATTTATCAATGAGAAAGGGCAACTATTTTACCCATCCTGGTTGAATGAGATACAGCCAAAAGAATTTTTGAAAGCCAAAAAATTGGCAAGACCAATTACAGTAAGTGAATTTGAAATAGATCCGGATGAATGGAGGAAGATTGTTGAAGAAAATGCAATAGTAAGAATATTAGAAGGAGGAAAGAAGATTGTGGGTAACGAAGAAAGCTTTTATGACAACGAAATTTTGAAAAACATTACCGGGGAATGGCAGAAAGCAACAAGAGTATTGAGCAACACATTACACCGGATGAAAATAAAAACCGGTGATGTGTTTGTAATGTGGCGGATGAAAGATTTAATCAGCAGAGGTAAGATAGAAGTAACCGGTGATGTGGGCAAAGGATGGAAAGATTTTGATGTAAAATTGTCCGGTGCAAAAGCAGAACAGGTACAAGTAAATGATGAAGCGGGACGATAGAAAGTAAATAACAATGAGTGCAGCAATGAATAAAATATCAGAAGTAGGAGCTAACGATAACGGTTTACATGGTCAGTATAAGACATGGTTTCTTGACTATGCATCCTATGTAATACTCGAAAGAGCGGTACCAGCCATAGAAGATGGATTGAAACCCGTACAGCGGCGCATCCTGCATGCCATGAAGGAAATGGATGATGGCCGTTACAATAAAGTGGCAAACATTATTGGTCAGGCAATGCAATATCACCCACATGGGGATGCCAGTATTGGTGATGCATTGGTAAACATGGGGCAAAAGGATTTGCTGATAGATACACAGGGTAATTGGGGCGATGTAAGAACCGGTGATGATGCGGCAGCAGCCCGTTATATTGAAGCAAGGCCCAGCAAGTTTGCATTGGAAGTGGCATTCAATGCGAAGACAACTGAATGGCAATTGAGCTATGATGGTAGAAAGAACGAGCCGGTTACGTTGCCAATGAAGTTTCCATTACTGCTGGCACAAGGAGCTGATGGTATTGCAGTAGGTCTATCTACAAAAATACTTCCGCACAATTTTTGTGAAATTATCGAAGCTGCTATAAAACATTTACGGGGAAAACGTTTTGAACTACATCCTGATTTTCTGACAGGAGGTATGATTGATGTGACTGATTACAACCAGGGAAAAAGAGGTGGTAAAGTAAAAGTAAGGGCACATATTGAAGAAGCAGATAAGAAAACACTGGCAATTAAAAGTGTGCCATATGGAGTGACCACCACTCAATTGATGGAGTCCATTGTAAAAGCCAATGACCAGAATAAAATTAAAATCAAGAAAGTAACAGATAATACAGCGGCTGAGGTGGAAATACAGGTTGATCTGGCACCGGGCATTTCTCCGGATATTACCATTGATGCATTGTACAAATTTACTGATTGTGAAATATCTGTTTCTCCCAATGCCTGTGTAATAGTTGGACACAAGCCGGAATTTCTCGGTGTGCAGGAGCTGCTGAAACTATCAGTTGATAAAACAAAAGACTTGCTGGAACAGGAATTGAAAATTAAACTGAATGAGCTGCAGGAAAAATGGCACTACACTTCTTTAGAGAAAATATTTTTTGAAGAAAAGATATACAAAGAACTTGAGAAGAAACATGAAACATGGGATAAGGTGCTGGAAGGAATTGATAAAGCATTTTTTCCTTTTAAAAAACAACTGAAAAGAGATATTACAAGAGAAGATATTATTAAGTTGACAGAAAAACCAGTTCGCCGTATTTATAAGCTGGATATTGATGAACTGAATGCGCAGATAAAAGGATTAGAAGCGGATATAAAGCTGGTAAAACATGATTTGAATAACCTGGTTGATTTTGCCGTGGCTTATTTTGAAAATTTGTTAAAGAAATATGGCAAGGACAGGGAAAGAAAAACAGAAATCAAACAGTTTGAAGTGATTGAAGCTAAGAGTGTGGCGATAGCCAATACAAAACTGTATGTAAACAAGGAAGAAGGATTTATCGGAACAGGATTGAAGAAAGATGAATTGCTGTTTGAATGTTCTGACCTGGATGATATTATAGTTTTTGCGAAACGGGGCGTTATGAAAGTGGTAAAAGTATCTGATAAGACATTTATCGGGAAAGACATTCTGCATGCTGCTGTGTTTCAAAAAAATGATGAACGTACTACTTACAATATGATTTATGCGGATGGTAAAGGCGGTAAGAGTTTTGCGAAGCGATTTAATGTAACCGGGGTTACAAGAGAAAAGGAATACGATCTGACGAAAGGTGATGAAAAAAGTAAAGTCCATTACCTGAGTATAAATGCCAATGGAGAAGCAGAAATCGTTAAGATTACACTGACACCAGGATGTGCAGCACATAAAAAGGAATTAGAATTTAATTTTGCAGAGCTGGAGATTAAAGGACGCAGCAGTATGGGAAACACCATTACTAAGTATCCTATCAAATCTGTCCGGTTTAAAGAAGCCGGTAAAGCGACACTGAGCGGACGAAAACTTTGGTTCGATGAAAAATTTGGTCGCTTGAGTGCAGAAGAAAAAGGAACTTTTCTCGGCAGCTTTGAGCCGGACGATAGAATTTTAGTTTTATACAATGATGGTAACTATGAAGTGACCGATCAGGAGATGACGCAAAAAATTGACCCTGACAAAGTATTACATATCGGAAAGTTTGACCCCGATAAAGTTATCACCGCCATCTATGTTGATAATGACAAGAAACAGTACATGGTGAAGCGTTTCAAAATAGAAACAAGTACATTAAAAACAAAATTTCTGTTTATTAAAGATGGTGATGACAATTATGTAGAAACTGCAACTACTGACGAAGAACCAATACTGGCCATACAGCAGGGTAGAGGTGCGCAGATAAGAAAAGCAAAATTGAAGATTGTAAAAATCGCCGAAGTAACCGGTTATAGAACGGTAGGTACTAAGCTGGCTGATTTCAGTAAATCAACAGAAATGGAATGGGTGAAGGGGAAGGAAACCAACCAGGCCGAATTGTTCGAATAAATTTGTTGATATACTTATTTCGAAATTTTTCGTTTTATCCGGATGGTAGCATTCTTCTCAAGATTGCTGGTCACTTTGAGTTCATATTTTTCTTTCCCATCTGTGATAACCATTAAAGCAGTATTGGGTGGTATCAATCCAAGATTTTCTGCAAACATGGATATTTCATTGAAAGTTTTTGTGGTATCAAGTGGTAATTTTATCCGGATTGACTTGTGAGTAAGTTTTTGGTTGGCCAGGATAAGCTGTTTATTAAAAAAAACAGAGATGACGTCACCATCTATTTCTCCATTATCATACACATCAATTTTCAAGGTATCGGACTCGGCTTCTAATTCATAGGTTACAACATTTTCCCTTTTGATGTATTCACTTTCGGTTACATAGTTTATTACCTTGGTGGGGGTAATGGTAGCAGCTACTAATGTATCATTATAGGAAGGTGTCCACACCTGGTAGTTTTCTTTGAATTCACTGATAGCTTTTAGTACAGAATCTTTTTTACTGATGTCTGCATTAAGATGGAGATTGAAATTAATAGGCGGGCACATATTTTTATAGTCAGGCAGGCTGATAAAAGAGCCCACAAGATCAGAGCCAGTCTGTGATACCCGCAATACAGCCTGCATATTCATAATACAGTCAACCTCAAAAGCAGCAATAGAGCCATGATAAACCACCGGCACATTATACAAACTTAGTTGCCGTGTAGCAGCATTATAGTCTCCCTGAACCTGAAGGCTGCGATATGTATTTTTGAAATAATAATTCAGAACACCTTTCACATAATTTTTTTCCGGTTGCAATACCAGTTCCACCAGGTAGTTATTGGCTGAACCTTTTGTTTTTACATTAGCATCTCCATACCAATAACCAAACACTGATTGGGAATGGGATTGTAGGGAAGTAAATAATATAGTTATGAGAAACAGTCTGTGCATAATGAGGGAAGATCGTAAAAAAATAATCCTTACTCTAACGAAGTTTTACACACATTATTGAATATGTGGATTTTATGCTTTTTATAACGAAGCAGGTTATTTTAGAAACCGTTTCATTTCTCTTTCCACATCTTTTTGCCTGGTAGTTTCTCGTTTATCATGCAATTTTTTTCCTTTGGCAAGGCCAATTTCAATTTTTGCCAGCCGGTCTTTAAAATAAATGCTCAGTGGAATTAAGGTATAGCCTTTCTCTTTCAATTTGGCGGCAATCTTTTTTATTTCTCTTTTCTGCAGCAGCAGTTTCCGGTCTCTTACCGGGTCATGATTGTTGGTAGTACCGTGGGAGTATTCGGCAATATGTAATGATTTCAGCCAAATTTCGCCGTTATCAATCAGGCAATAACTATCGTTGAAACTTGCCCGTCCTGCCCTTAACGATTTTACTTCTGTACCGAGCAATACCATACCTGCATCATACTTTGCATCTATGAAGTACTCATGATAGGCTTGTCTGTTTTTTAATTCTATCATCTATAAAATAAAATAAGAGGCAAAAATACCTCTTACTGATTAATTATGTGATTGATATTAATTCTTAAATAATCGAAGCACAGTTGCTAGCTTCTCCTTCAACTCCTTTCTTGGTACAATAAAATCTAAAAAGCCATGCTCCAATACAAATTCACTGCGCTGAAAGCCGGGCGGCAAATCTTTTTTAATTGTCTCTTTGATAACCCGGGGGCCTGCAAAGCCTATTAATGCATCCGGCTCAGCTATATTTAAATCGCCCAACATACCGAAAGAAGCGGAGATGCCACCAAAGGTAGGGTCAGTCAATAAAGAGATATAAGGTAGTTTGGCATCACTTAACTGTGAAAGTTTGCCACTTGTTTTTGCCAACTGCATCAGCGAGAAAGCACTTTCCATCATCCTTGCACCACCACTTTTACTGATTACCATGTAGGGCATTTTATGTTCCATACAATAGTCCACAGCTCTCGAAAATTTTTCACCCATCACACTACCGAGGGAACCCCCGATAAATTCAAAATCCATACAGGCAATTACAATATCATTGCCACCCACTTTTCCGACGGCCACTCTCATGGAGTCTTTCAGGTCTGTTTTACTCCAGATATCTTCCAGTCTCTTTTTGTACGGTTTCAAATCCGTGAATTCCAGGAAATCTTTGCTTCGTATATTTTCAAAAAGCTCTGTGAATTCCATATTGTCAAACAATATATCGTAGTACTCGCTGCTGTTAATACGATGGTGGAAGTTGCACTTAGGGCAAACAAATAAATCTTCCCGGAGTTCTGAAACAGTACCAATAAAGTTGCAATCAGGGCATTTTACCCAAAGCCCTTCAGGAGTTTCTTTTTTCTCGGAGGTCTTGGTGTTAATTCCTTTCTTGATGCGTTTAAACCAACTGGTTTTCGTTTCTTCCGTCTTTCCTTCTTCGCCTGCCAGGTTAGCATCAAAGTCTTCAATTTGTTTCGCCATAACCGGTTGTTAAGTTACAAATATAGGGAGTTTGACATTCATGGTCTATCGCCAATGGTTCATGGAATTTCTCTTGTAAACGCCTTTCTATGAACTATTAACAATGAACTATAAACTACTTTTTCAATACCGTTTCAAACAATTTAAGTATCCTTTTATATTCGTCCGTCCAACTGCTTGGTTCTACAAACCCATGGTCTTCCATTGGGTAACTGGCCAGTTCCCAATTATCTTTTCCTAATTCAATTAATCGCTGGGTTAATTTTACTGCATCCTGGTAATGAACATTTACATCCACCATGCCATGACAGATAAGTAAGTTGCCTTTTAATCCTTCTGCAAAATAGTATGGAGAACTCTTTCTGTAAGCAATGCTGTCGTTGAAAGGCTCGTTGAGAATATTAGATGTGTAACCATGATTATAGTTTGCCCAATCCGTAACCGGACGTAATGCTGCACCTGCTGCAAATACATCAGGCTGATTAAACATTCCCATCAATGTAATAAAGCCACCGTAAGAACCACCATAGACACCAACTCTTTTTGAATCAACGCCGAAATTTTTTGACAGGTATTTTGCGGCATCAGCATTATCATCTAAATCTTTTCCGCCCATAAAACGATAGATACCGGTTCTCCAGTCTCTGCCATAGCCGGCACTGCCCCGATAATCAATGTCCATAACATAGTAACCATTATCGGCCAGTAAATTATTAAACATATATTCCCTGAAATAACTGCTCCACCATTTATGTGCATTCTGCAAATAACCTGCTCCATGTACAAATATCACCGCTGGTTTATTGGGATGCGGATTTGCTGGTTTATATAATCTTGCATAAACAGTAACACCATCTCTTGCAGTAAAAGTTATTACCTCCGGGTCTTTCCAGGAATATAATTTAAATTCTTCACTCTGTGCCTTGTTAGTTAGCTGCTCAATTTTTCCACCCGGTTTGTTATCCTGTAAATACAACTCCCAAGGTTTAACAGAGTAGGAGTAGAGGATGGCTAATTGTTTTTCATCAGGCGATACAGTTACCTGGTTGGCACCTGTCATTGTTGTTATCCTTTCCTTTTTACCATCTGCAATACTCAACCGATAAAAATGCTGCTCACCCGGATGCACTTCATTAGTAGTGATGTAGAAATATTTTTTATCTCTTGATAGTTGCGCCTGCTGCACTTCATACTTTCCGGAAGTCAGTGTTTTCTTTTCTCCGTTAATTACATTGACTGTATATAAATGAGAATAACCGGTTATTTCTGAACGATACCAGAAAATATTTTCATCTATCCAGCCGGTGTTACCGCCACCAAAGCCACTGGCACCCGGTCCGCCAATCCATGCTTCATCTCTTTGACGATCTACTGTTTTTAATTTGCCTGTTGCAGTATCCCATAACATCAACCAGCGATCTTTATTATCCTGAGAACGGATGTCCAATATGGCATTTTTTCCTGCTGTCGACCAACTGAGTGAAGAAATCATAACAGGACGGTTAGCCGGTTTCTTTTTTCTTTCTTCTAATTGTTTAGGATAATCCTTTACATAATCCGGCAGGTCTTGTATGCCCGGAATGGAATCTGTTTTAATAGCCCACAGAGTATCTCTTTCTCTGTCGTAAACAAAAAATTCTGATGTGCCTTGCGCTGCACCCACTTTTGTTCTTGCCGGAATGTCAGTGGTGAACCCGGTTTCAGTTACATAACTGGGCACAATCGTTGTCTTTGCAGCGGTTACAGATGCGGCTTTAGAAAGACGATAACTTACAAACCGCCCATCAGGACTAATGCTTAATCCCTGCAAGCTTTTATCTTCAAGGCTTATTGAACGAAGATCTTTTTCTTTTGGCAGTCTTTTAGTGTAAGCCTCCGCTGCTTCTCTTTTTTCTTTTCGTTCCTTCAATACTTCAAAATAACGCAGCTGATCATTCTTCAGCCATTGCTCTTGTTGGTTACCCGCTGCTGTTGGTGGAGTATTGCCGCTTCTTCCTGCAAAACCAGCAGCTGGTGTAGTGGGAGCCGCATCACCAGTTTTTACATTCGTTAATTGCATGGTTTCGCCACCAGAAATATCCCATGCAAATAAATTCTGACTTCGGTTGTACACTATTTTACTTTCATTAAAACTGAACTGTGGGTTATTTTCCGTGTCAACTGTTTGTGTAATACGTTTTGTTTTTCCGGTTTTTACATCTGTATAAAATATATCACCGTCTTTGGCTATAACATAAGCCGTTCTCGCCAGGTTATAGTTGTAAGTACTTTGTGTATTTAATCCTTGTTTTTGTGCTACAGTAGCTTTCATTGGTACTTTATTGGTTGTAGTAATGTACCACAAAGAGTCGCTTGGGGCTTTATCAGGGTTCCAGAGAAAATACAAAGTGCTGCCATCATTGCTCCAGAAAGTACCGGAAGGCGAAGTACCCATCCATTTTGGGTCTCTCATTATTTTTTCAACAGATAGTTGATCAAGTTTTTGTGCAAACGAGTTGGCAGAGATAAATACCAGGAGGGCAATTATACTATTCTTTAGCATCGGGAGCAGTTTAGGCTATAAATATATCGGAAAGACAGGAAGAAACTAAAACTGCTGACAGAAAAAGTATGAAGGGAAAACTGTGGGCTAATTATTAGGAGCACCGCTATCTATCCAACATATAATGGAATTTTTTTGAGCCGTACTAAGGGAACTATTTTTTGGCATTCTGCCAGAGGAAACCGACGATCTGATTGAAGAAGCCGCTCCTGCAATTTGGGTATGATTTGTAAGAGCACCGGGTCCATTCCCAGCTGTAGCATGACAACCAGTTTGATTACAGGAAGCCTGAATAATTGGATTTACATCCGCTGCAAAGGCTTTATTGGAAACTGTATTGCAGTCTACCGTAGTAGTACTACCCCCGCCATTGTCTTTACTACAGGAGACAGCGATGGAAACAGATAAAAACAGAATCATTGTTACAACTAAAGCCTTACTCATAATTGCCGGTTTTATTGGAAAAGTTGAATTATTCAGATATAAATAAACGGAAAAAGTTTAATAAAGTTGCCTTTGCTTTTTTGCAGGGAAAAAATCAGAGAATTTCCGCTACATGCCGGTGTATATTATGCGCCAAAGCCTCCGTAGGAACATCATTCTGATCGCCACCAAAAGGGTCTTCTATTTCTTCAGCAATCAGCTCAAGACTGGCCAGCACATAAAAAATAAATGCCACCACCGGCACCACATAAAAACCCAACTGAAAGACATAGCCAAAGGGTAATGTCATAACATAAAAGAAAATAAATTTCTTAATAAAAACACTGTATGAAAAGGGGATAGGGGTGTTCTTGATTCTTTCACAGGCACCGCAGATGTCGGTGAAGGATTGAAGCTCTGCATTTAAAAAAAGTAATTGCTCCCCGGTCAGTTTACCATCCTTGTGCAATTGATGAATATGCTGGTACATCAGCATGGCGGTTTGGTTGGGCACATGTTTAGAATGGTCAATTTTTTGAAAAAGGTGATTGTGCTCTTCGTCATTAAATAATTCAAGCCGGGTTTTTTCTTTGTGTAAGTGGTTATGCAGTGCATACGCATAAGCCGGAATTATTTTTCTGAAAAATGAACGCTGTACTTTATCATCTGCAGGCAGCAACACATTCAGCTTCATAGCAAAATTACGGCTGTTATTTACCAGGCTGCCCCACAGTTTTCTGCCTTCCCACCAGCGGTCGTAGGCGGTGTTGGTACGAAACACTAATAGCATGGAAATAGCAAAACCCAGCAATGTGTGCATCACCGGAATGTTTCTTACATAACTATTGGAGGAAAGCTTCCACCATTCAAGTTCTGCCCAGGCAATAAGACCAGAGTAAATGCAAATACCGATGATGAGTGGAAATAGCTGGCGAAAAGTATCTGCCTTATGGAATTTGAAAATGAAGGTGAACCAGTCTTTAGGATTGTAGGAAATCATACAAGAATCTTTTACAGTAACAGCAAAATTACCTGCTGATAACTTGCCGGCTTATTCAGCATATTGTACAACGCCGTCTTTTTTTACCACGAACCCTTTTTCGGTTTTTTCTATCTCCCAATTTTTTTCTTTCGTCCATTCGGCGGATATCCATGTTTTGTCTTTGTCTGATTCCAGTATAACAGAATTTGCTAACCGGGGCACAAATAATTCAGCCTCTTTTTCATCATGACTGAAAACAACAAATGCATCAGTTGTTTTATCATCTACTGCTGCTGTTGCATTGAGGCGGATACCAACTTCAAAAATCCTGATACATTCGCTTTTCATGACGGACCATTGATAACCGGCAGAGCCGATACACCCATGTTCGTCCTTGTCTGCGCCAACGATTGGGCCTTTCGCCGTATCTTCTATCACAGGTGCTTTTGCAGTATCTTCTTTTTCTGTTTTGTCAACTGGCTTGTTATTGCAAGCTGCAAATAAAAGGGATGAGACTATTAACAGGGCAACTATTTTCATTTTATCTTATTAAGTGTTAATTAGTTATTCAGCTTTCTTTAAACTGATGATGCGCCATTCTTTAGCTTTTTTAGGTTGACCATCTCCATCATGTGTATCTACCATTTTGTAAATAAGTTCAGCAACAAATTTTGACCCTTTCATTTTGTTATTCTCCTTGTAACCAAAAGAAGTTGTTTTATCATCTTTAATCACCACTTGAATATTATTAAGGTTGTTATCTTCCGGATGGCCAAAGTCAAAATTATTTTTAGTACCAGTTTCTGAAAACATCAGGTGGGCATAATCCCCTTCATCATATCCTGTAAAAGTCAGGTTAACGGTTTTAGTAGAGTCAGGAGCTATAGAAGGAGTTTCAATCACTGGTCTTTGACTGTCTGTGTCCCCGTGTATTGTTGTATTCGAATCTATCGAAACTGGTTCTTCTTCTTTTTTATCAGAGCTGCCACAGGAAAAACTGACGATTGTAATACAAACTGTAACTAATAATTGACGCATTGAAATTTATTTTAAGTGCCAAGATAAGGATAAATATTTTTGGTGCAATGTAATTTTGAGAGGTAAATGATTGGTGATAACATTGGCCGCCTGTGCCTGACTTAATTTATTCTTAGGTCAAAAAAAGGAAGCTACTTATGCAGCTTCTTTATCCTGTTTTTTAATATCCGGCCTAATTAGCTATGCGTTGCGGTTAATGCAATTCAAATCATCAAAAGCCACTTCAAGGCGTTTGATGAATGCTTCTTCACCTTTGCGCAGCCACACCCTTGGGTCATAATGTTTTTTATTTGGCTTATCTTCTCCATCAGGGTTGCCCAACTGCCCCTGCAGATAAGCTTCATATTTTTTATAGTTTTCCAATATGCCTTCCCAGAAAGCCCATTGCAGGTCTGTGTCAATATTCATTTTGATGGCACCATAGCCAATGGCTTCTCTTATCTGGTGCTGTGGTGAGCCGCTGCCACCATGAAAAACAAAGTAAACAGGTTTTGGCCCAGTGCCTAATTCTTTTTCAATAAACAACTGGCTGTTGTTTAATATCTCAGGACGTAGCTCCACATTGCCGGGTTTATACACACCATGCACATTGCCAAAGGCAGCAGCAACAGTAAATAATGAACCAACTTTGCTGAGTTCTTTATAGGAGTAGGCTACATCTTCCGGCTGTGTGTATAATTTTGAGTTTTCTACATCACTGTTATCTACGCCATCTTCTTCACCGCCGGTAACACCGAGTTCAATTTCAATACTCATACCTAATGGAGCCATTCTCTTGTAAAACTCAACGGAAGTATGGATATTTTCATCAATCGGCTCCTCGCTCAGGTCAAGCATGTGAGAACTGAAAAGTGGCTGACCTTTTTCTTTATAATATTGTTCGCCTGCATCAATCAATCCGCTAATCCAAGGCAGCCATTTTTTAGCTGCATGATCGGTATGCAGCACCACAGGTACTCCGTAATATTTTGCCACATTGTGGATGTGCAATGCACCTGAGATACCACCGGAGATATTGCCTTGCAATTTATCATTCGGCATTCCTTTGCCGGCAATAAACTGTGCACCTCCGTTTGAAAATTGGATGATAACAGGTGAATTTACTTTTGCGGCTGTCTCCAGCGTAGCATTAATTGTATTGGTGCCAATAGTGTTAACAGCAGGCAATGCGAACTGATTGTCTTTAGCGTCTTTGTAGAGTGTTTCCAGTTCTTCACCGAACAGCACACCGGCTCTGTATTTTTTCATTTCAGATTATAATTGATTATTAAGAATAAAATAATGCAGGCAATCGTTACAATGCCGCTAATATAGCTGATTTATTTAATTGGGATTACAAACTCATCAATCATTGTTTTTACCGGTATTTTTTTGCACCAGCAGCAGGTTTTTCCGGAAAATATTTTTTAATTGAGTTTTTACCACATCTCCCATCGATTTACATTTTTGGAAAATAGTGGTATGCAGGTAACTGTTCAGTTCGTCTTTGAGTTGCGTCACTTTAGCCGGGGTCGAAATTTCATCCCTTGTCATTATATCCAGCAACTCTTTAATGCGATACCGGGATGAAACCAGTCGCAATGTAATCATGGTTCTTTCTTCAAACCGGTATTGCTCAATGGATTCCTTGTTGAGGTGGGAAAGACTTAAATCAACAATTGAATAATTTTCTTTAAAAAATTGCGGCAGGTATAAGTTCTTTCTGCCTTCGTAAGATTGCTGGTCGAAGTCAATGCAGCGGATGCGGTACTGGTAGTCTTCTATATCAGGAGTGATGTCCACCACAAAATTATAGCTGCGCATATCACCTAATAAGCGGACAAAGCAACGTTCATTAAACTTTACAAACTCTTTTGCCAGCCTTATCTTATTTGTTTCCGGTGCATTCATTATCTGCTGTATAAACACATCGCCGGGAATGCCAGGGATATGTTCTTCCACCAAAGTATTATCACAAGTAAAAAATGTAATGCGATTGGGAGAAAGAATATGTTCTAGTTCCAATCCATACACTCTTGATGCGTCGGCTATTTTAATATAGTAGTGATCGTAGTTGTCATTAAACTTATTGACAATTCGTATGCGGAAAGGATGGGAGTTGCCGAAAGTGCAGTAGTCAACCCTTGCTACATCAAGATGGCTGATAAAACTAAAGTCGCCTTCGGTTTTTAAGATGGCATATATTTTAACCAGACCTTCCCGGATATAATTCCAGTCACGGCTATCGTATGATAGTTTTTCCCAAAGGGTGTCTTTGCCGTTCTTGTCTTTAATAGGAGTTGACCAGGTATAATTCAGCAGGTTATTGTAAGTGACAGGGAGTTTCACTTCACGGCCATGTAGTTTGAGGTAGTGGCGCAACGCATCATTTACCGGGTACATCGGTTTTTTACGGGAAGGTTTGTCGCCTTCTTTTGTTTCCAGATCATTTTTGTTTTCGGTAAAACTCATTTTGGTGAATAGTGAATGGTCAATAGTGAACAGGGGTCTAAGTTCGGATTATTTTATCTGGCGTTGCAGTTCAGCGAAATATGAGGGTGCCAGCAACAAACGGCTGCCGTACCAACTGAACATTTCTCCATCCACTAATAAAATCCGGGTGCTGGGTAATTGTGTTTGTAATTCATCAATGTGGTTTTGTTTGAATGGGTAAGGTTCGGAGGAGAGTAGCAGTAGTTCACAGTTCATAATTTGGAGTTCGGTAATTGTAACCTCTGGGTAACGGGTTTTGGGTTTAAAAATATTCTTAAAGCCGGCTGCTTCCAGCATGGAATGGATGAAGGTGTCGCCGCCGGTAGTCATGTATGGATTTTGCCAGATAAGATATGCAGTCAGGTGGCTTGAGCCGGGAATAAGGAGTTTGGCAAAATTATTTTTAATATGGGAAATCATTTCAATAGCAGGCTGCGGCTTGCCGGTGATCAGGCCGATTTGATTTATCATTTCGTAAGCATCATCCAGGTTATTCACATCACTTATCCAAACCGGGTACTGTTTTTCCAGTTCCTCTATCTGCTCTTTTACATTTTCTTCTTTGTTGGCGATGATGAGGTCAGGTTGAAGTCGCTGTATCACATCCATTTTTAGTTGCTTGGTGCCGCCAACTCTAGTTTTGCTACGAAACCATTCTTTCGGGTGGACACAGAATTTGGTGATACCGGTGACCTGATTGTTTAATCCTAGGGCAAACAATAGTTCTGTTTGAGATGGCACAAGGGAAATAATACGTTGAGGAGTTGAATTAATAGAAATGCTCCTTCCCGTCTGGTCAATAAAAACAGGCATGCAGAAATTTGCTCCGAAGGTACATAGGAGTCCTTTCGACTGCAAATTAGGGAATCAATAAACGGGGCTGAAAATTTGTTAGGAGGAAATGTTAGTGAAGTTCACCGCGCCTCCTGCTAAACTTTTGATTTAGCAGGAGGGTTCCGGACTTTGAATCTTTTCATTGGATTTGGACACGGTGACAATCGGGGTCGGTTTTCAAGGATCTCTTTGGACTTGGACGGTTTTTCGAATGGACTTTGGATTTCAACTGGTTTTTCTAAGGATCTGGTTTTTGGTCTTTCTTAGGATTTGGTTTCGGTTTCTTTCTTAGGTATTGGATGATTGGAAGACAAAAATAATAGGCAGTTCGTTAACATTATAGAGCAAAACAACTCTATTATTTTACGACGGTATTTACCGCATTTATCGTAATCCCGCCATTAATCTGTTGCGGAAATGCACATATAGGGTATCGTAGTTTTACGGGCAAAAGGCTCCGCAAACGATACCACACTTGTTCTCAATCAATCAAAGACTTATTGTGTGTTAATTTCCGAGTGCTTGTATCACATCGTACTTGGTGACGATATGATAATTACCGGCTTCATCTTTTGCCAGTACAGCACCATTTTCCCGATTGATAAGATGGCTGAGTTTTTCTACCGGAGTGTCAAATGCCACTACCGGAAAGGAAGGTTCAAGTACTTCCTGCACCTTAGAGTGTTTTATCTCAGGGTTGTCAAATATTTTTTGGAATAAACCGCTTTCGCTGATGGCGCCAAGCGAACCGCTGCTATTCATCACCGGTATTTGTTCAATATCATACTTCTTCATCAACTCCACGGCTTCCAAAACAGTTTGTGAAGCATCAACAGTTATCAATCTCTTGGTTCCTCTTGCACTTACCACATCACGGAATGTTTTTACATCCAAGAAACCTCTTTCTATCATCCACTGGTCATTGTATATTTTACCAACATAGCGGCTGCCATGATCATGAAAGATGCAAACAACCAGGTCGTCGTTTTTAAGTTTGCTCTTTAATTGCATTAAGCCTTGTATGCAACTGCCTGCACTGTAACCGCAAAACAATCCTTCTTCCTTTGCCAGCTTTCTTGCCATCACTGCTCCGTCTTTATCTGTCACCTGTTCGAAGTAATCAATCACACTCATATCATAATTCTTTGGTACAAAATCTTCACCAAAACCTTCGCTGATATAAGGATGCACCTGAGTCATATCTATTTCGCCGGTGCGGAAATATTTTGTGAGCAATGAACCATACACATCAATAGCCCATATTTGTATGTTCGGATTTTTTTCTTTCAGGTATTGTGCTGCGCCGGTGATGGTGCCACCGGTTCCTGCTGTGCAAACAAGGTGAGTAATTTTTCCATCTGTTTGCTTCCAGATTTCAGGGCCGGTTGTTTCATAATGTGCTAACCTGTTCGCCAGGTTATCATACTGGTTCATGTGGTAGGAGTTGGGTACTTCCTTCGCCAGCCTTGCGGCCACACTGTAATAACTTTTCGGATCTTCAGGTAGAACATTAGTAGGGCAAACAATCACTTCTGCTCCAACCGCTTTTAAAATATCAGCTTTCTCTTTGGATTGTTTATCAGTAGTAACGAAAATGCATTTGTAACCTTTCACAACGGCTGCCAATGCTAATCCCATTCCTGTATTGCCACTTGTTCCTTCAATGATAGTGCCACCGGGTTTCAGTTTGCCTTCTTTTTCTGCTACTTCCACCATCTTTAATGCCATGCGGTCTTTGATGGAATTGCCAGGATTGAAATAATCTACTTTGGCCAATACCGTGCAGGGAAGGTCTTTGGTAATTTTATTCAACCTGATTAACGGGGTATTGCCAATCGTTTCTAATATATTGTTCTTAATATCCATAGTAATTTTTTTCTGTGGCAAAGGTAACGAAAAGGGATTGCGGTGTGAATTGTGATAAGATGGAAAAGAAAAGCCTCTTCTGTCCTTCGATAAACTCTGGACCAGAAGAGGCGTACCGGACTCAATGATAATTAATCATTAAGCTTCTTAAGTTACTTTATAGTTGTTTTCTGAATTCTTTTCTTTTATTACTAAAATAATTATCCAGCAGCATTAATCCGATCACTACATTAATCATCATAAAGGCGTTGACCCAGCTGTTGCTGAAAATTTTGCTGAAGTCAAATTTGCTGATGTTTTTTGAAATAACAGATTCTTCGCCGGCCGTTAAACTCATTTGACCAAACCCGTAAATTAGAAATCCGACCAGCATGGCAATAAAGAAAAAGCCAATGCCCCAGATAACTTTGTTGTTTATATATGATTTGGTAGCCGGTGCAATATGCAGTTTCGAAATTTCTTCCATCACATTTTTGCTGAATCGAAGAGAAGGAGCTTCCAATTCAGATGATTGCAGCAATTTATTTACCTGTAACAGTTGATTGTACTTTACTTTCCATTCAGCATCGTTTAGCAGCAATTGCTCTATCACTGATTTTTCATCAGCAGAAACATTTCCGTCAATGAAATTCCAGAGACGTTCTTCTGTGTTTTGTTGCGTACTCATACAAAATCAATTTAAATCTTTTACTTCCTGTGCAAAATAGGTTTCCATTTTCTCTTTCAATCTCGTTCTGGCCCGGTGCAACCTGACTTTGGCGGCGTTTACTTCAATACCCAATACCTGTGCTGTTTCTTCCAGCGACTGCTCCGCTTTATAAAACAGAGTGATGATTTGCGCATCATCCGGATTTAATAAACCAACCGCATCGTTTACCATCGCCACTTTCGATTTTTGCTCTATCATATTTGCCCTCATCCCTGAATCCTGATTGTCGGCCATTTCAAATATTTTTTCATTATCTAACGAATGGATATCTAATTTTTTTTTTCTCAAAAAGCTTATGCTGGTATTATTTACTATGGTATAAAGCCAGGTGCTGAATTTTGATGCCCCTTTGAAATCAGCTAAATACTTATACGCCTTAATAAATACATCCTGTGCCACTTCCTCCGCATCCTCCCTGTTTTTTACCATTCGAAGGGTGAGGGTAAAAACATAGTTCTGGTAGCGGTTCACCAACCCGGCATAAGCCTGGTGGTCACCACTTAGCACTTGGCTAATGATTTCATTATCATTCAGTCCGGTTGACATTCTCTGAGTAAGACTACATGATAATCAGTTAGGTTACAGTACAAGTTACGTTTTTTGGCAGTTGAGAGTTTCGAGTTATTAGTTTCGGGTTCGGCGTGATGAATTGGAGAGTTGTCAATATCATTGTAAAGGAAACGGCTATAAACTCAAAAAGTCGGCCTTGTGAGATTTATGGGCCATGTAACCTGATTTGGCCGGGTGTAGTCATAGTATCTGTAAACCAGTTCCAAAAAAGTTCTTTAAGACTGTAACCTGGTTAAAAGACCGGTAGTCATAGATAAACAGAAGGACAAAAATTACTAACTATAAAACTTACAATTATGAATGGCGCAGAAGCATTAGTACCGGTAACCATTTTTGCAGGCGGATTTGCCATGGTATTTGGCATCTATTATTTGAAAACCCGCCAGAATCTAGCGATGATTGAAAAAGGTATGAACCCCAAAGAGTTTGCCAACCGGCCTGCTCCGTATAAAAACCTATAAGTAGTAAAGCCCATTTCAGGTTTTTA
>JANNCC010000226.1:0-2287 GCA_031386125.1 Chitinophagaceae bacterium | reverse complement strand
CCGTGGCAATGCCAGCAACCGAACCGGAACATTTCTGCGGCGCAGCGCATTATAAAACATTACCGAGTTGCTAAATGGAACTCTGAGATCTGCTTCGCCATGTTGCAGCATCACCGGTGTTTTTACATTCTGTACAAAGCGCAGTGGTGAATGTGCATCGTATTTACTCCAATCGTCCCATGGATTGGATTTGAAATAAGAAGGAAGAAATCCTTCTATATCATCCGTAAGGTTTTGATGGGCGAGATCAACCACCGGTGCACCGATGGATGCTACTTTGAAACGGTCGGTATGACCAACAATCCAGCTGCTCATAAAACCACCATAGCTCCAGCCCATCACTCCCATTTTATTTTCATCAGCCACTCCCATTTTTATTACATGATCCACACCCGCCATTAAATCCAAAAAATCTTTCCCGCCCCAATCTTCCCGGTTGGCCATCCGAAACTCTGCACCATAGCCAGAAGATCCTCTTGGGTTGGGCCGCAGCACTGCAAATCCCATTTCACTAAAAGCCGCAATTGGATAGGTTCCCTGGTTGCCGGCCACACAGTTTTGCGAAAACACTCCGGCAGGCCCGCCATGTACATTTAATATGAAAGGAACTTTTGTTCCCGCTATATAACCGATTGGATATGTCAGCAATCCTTCAATTTCTTTTCCATCAGCTCCTTTCCATTTTACCACTTCCGTTTTTGGTAAGGGTTTGCCTGCATGTTCTGCATTGATGCTGGTAACTTTTACCGGAGAATAATTATTCAAAGAACTGATATAAGCCTCGGGCAACTGCGATGGATTCTGCAAAGTGAATGCCAAATGTGTTCCTGTAGAATTAAGTGAGGCGGCTCCAATCATTTCTTTCGAACCTTTATTCCATTCGGCAATAGATTTTCCATCAACAGATAATTGATAAATACTGTTCAATGTTTTATTGGCTTCCGACCATAAAATATTTTTTCCATCAGGTGTCCAGCCGATGATGCCACCGTTTTCATCAGGAGTGGCTTTCAGCCGCCAGTTTTTCCCGTCGGCTAAAGAATAAATTTTTGCGTGCCGTGGCCCCGACCAGTCAACCGGATCGCCTGTGCAAAAATATACCAGCATTTTTCCATCAGGGCTGAACTGCGGATTGGTTTCTCCTGCAGCAGTATTGGCAATTGATTTAATATTCCCAGATTCAATATCAATCATAGAGATATCGCTGTACACATTATCATTTACTTCGGGTGATTTTCCATGACTGTATGCTATGCTCTTTCCATCGGCACTCCAGTCAAAGGCATTTACGTTATAATTTTCTTTTGTCAATTTTTTCTGAACCAGTTTTCCTGCCGTATCTTTTTTATCCAACCATAAAATAAAAAGCCTGTTTTGTTTTATTTCTTCATCCATATAATACCAGTCGTTCTTTCCTTTTTTATTTTTCTCTTCTTTATCATCCGCTGCATCGGCCATTGTAAAGGCAATCATTTTTCCATCATGGCTCCAGTCGTAATTGCCTACACTGGTTTTTACGTCGGTCACTTTTTCTGCTTCACCACCGCCAACAGGCAGTATGTACAAGTTGGTTTTACTGTCCCTTGAAGAAGTAAAAGCAATCCATTTTCCATCGGGACTCCATTTGGGATTGGAAGAATTTTTCTCTCCCTTAGTTAGTTGTATTGAATTACTGCCGTCAGCATTGCAAAGCCATACCTGGTTTACATATTCGCTACGGTCGTCTGTCATCACGGCTTCACGAACTGTGTACAATACTTTATTGCCATCGGGAGAAATCTGCACGGCTGTAATGTTTTTAATTTTCAGGCACTGTTCCGGTGTCCAGTTTTTTTGGGCTATTAAAAATAGTGGCAGTAAGAAAAAAGCGGCAAGCAATTTTAATTTCATAACAGTTGTTTTTGTAATTAATAAATAAAGGGGAGATTAAAAGTATTCAGGGGGAGAGATTGTGGGTTAGCAGGGCATACAAGTTAAGAAGCTGCCCGAATAAAAACAAAAACGGCGATGGATTCTTATTATTTTACTGAGGGCTATTTTACGCCTTTTTCCTGAAAGGCTGTTTTTTCCAATAAGTTAAGCTTCTCCATGCCCATTCCATAGGCCCGAAACGGAAAAACCGTAACCAGATATGGCTATAAATTATTTGTACAACCCATACCGCCGCTACCACATAATATATTTCATGCCGCTGCAGTTTACCATACATGCCAAAGCCAATGCCATAGAAAAATAATCCACACATCAATGATTGCATCAGGTAATTGGTAAACGCCATTTGCCCTAC
>JANNCC010000223.1:0-12273 GCA_031386125.1 Chitinophagaceae bacterium | reverse complement strand
AGAAGTTTCTTATGCTGACCTGGGGAAGAAACTGTTTGTTTCCGGCGGCACCATTCATGTACGTATCAAAAAACTACAGGAAGCAGGAGTGGTTAAAGGTACAAGGCTGAAGGCAGATTTGAAACAAATGGGCTATGATGTGATTGCCTTTATCGGCATTTACCTGAAAGAAAGCTCCCTGTATGATGCGGTAGCCAGGGATTTGCAAAAGATACCAGAGATAGTTCGACTAAACTACACAACTGGTAACTATAGTATGTTTGCAGAAATCGTTTGCAAGGATATAACACAACTGAGGTTTGTGTTGCACGACCAGTTGCAAAAAATAAAAGGCATTGAACGAACAGAAACTTTTATTTCGCTGGATGAAAGTTTTAGCCGCAACGTTAAGGTAATGTAGAAGCCCCCTCAATCCCCCAAGGGGGACTTACGAATATTCCGATACATGAAAGAGTCTTCCCGGTTTTATTCTTCACTTGGCTTGCTGATTATACTGAATGTAATCATCAAACCAATCTGGGTGTTGGGGATTGACAGGCAAGTGCAAAATGCAGTTGGTACAGAAATGTACGGAACTTATTTTTCTTTATTTAATTTTTCTATTGTCTTCAGTTTTTTACTGGATTGGGGGCTGACGAGTTATTTCAACCGTCAGTTAGCTATCAATGATGCAAGTTTTACGAGTAAAATTGGAAGCTTTCTTTTTATCAAACTTCTTTTCGCACTGCTCTATGCGGTTGCTGTTTTTGGTGTAGCTTTTTTATTCGGTGTGAGGCAATGGAATATTCTGCTGAGTGTGATAGCTATTCAGGCTCTTACATCCTTATTCCTTTTTTTCAGAAGCATCGTTACAGCCCGGCAATGGTTTGCTACAGATGCCTGGTTGTCGGTATTAGATAAAGGATTAATGATATTGCTATGCGTCAGCTTCCTTTATTTGCCTTCTGTTGCCGGGACAATGACAATAGATAAATTTTTACTGATTCAAATAGCTTGTACAGCACTGGCGGTAATAGTTGTGCTGGCTGTTGTGTTAAAAAGGGGAATAAAATTTTCATTCGGAATAAATTCTTTACTAAACAAGGAGTTGTTCAAATCAGCCTTTCCATTTGGGATAATTGTGTTGTTGATGTCTGTTCATTACCGGCTGGATGGTTTTTTACTGGAAAGAATTCATCCCAACGGAGCTTACGAAGCGGGGCTGTATGCCGGAGCTTACAGATTGCTTGATGCAGCCAATATGATTGGGTATTTACTCGCCTCATTCCTTTTACCTTTTATTGCCCGCCAATGGAGTTTGAAGAAAAGTGTTGATGAAGTAGTGTTGAACTGCCGCCACCTGCTCCTGCTCTTTTCAATAATTATTATTACCAGCATTGTCTTTCTGGCACCGTGGATACAACAGGCATTATATTACAATATTGAGGCGTCAGCAATAACTGTTTTACAATGGTGTCTGCCAGCCTTGGTGGGGTATTCGTTGGTGCAGGTGTATGGTACGGTAATGACCGCTACCGGAGCTGTTGTTCCATTCTGTTTTATCGTTCTATTGTCAGTTATACTAAACATTGTACTCAACTTGCTCTTGATTCCAGAATGGGGGGCTAAAGGCTGTTGTATTTCAGCCCTTGCCAGTCAGGGGTTTTGCGGAATTACAGCCATGTTATATGTTCAGAAAAAATTGAAAATAAATATCCACTTCCGCTCCTTGTTAATGTATATTTTTATAGCAGCATTACTTTCCGGTTTTTTTTATTTGTGCAGCGATATGGCCATCAGCAAATGGATACTTATTATTAGTGCCGGAATTATTACAATTATAGCTGCGATTCTTTTAAAATTGGTTGATATAAAAAAATGGCGAAACATCATAAAGCAACATAATCTTTAACAATAATAAAATGCCGGACATAATTGATCTTATAAGAAAATGGTGGAAGCAAGTTTTTGCCGTAGTAATTATTTCACTACTTGCAGTTGGAGCTATTACTTTTTTAAAGCCACAGCAATATCTTTCTGTGGCCACAGCAGTACCAGCCAGCTCTTTTGCGGCTGACAAATCCAAAATATTTAATTCTAACATACAGGAACTATACTCAACTCTGGGAACAGCAGACGACCTTGATATGATTGTAGGCACAGCAAAACTTGATACAGTTTATCTTGCTGTAACAGACCAGTTCAACCTTTTTGATCACTACAAAATGTCTGAGAAGGCAAATGCTGCAAGAACAAAGGCGGCATCACAACTGAAAAAGAATGCCAAAGTGATGAAGAGTGAATACGGAGAGTTAAAAGTAAAAGTGTGGGATACAGATAAAGACCTGTCACCGCAACTGGCTAATGCAATTATGGATAAGCTGCAATCTATTCACCAGGACTTGCAAAGTGCAGGCAATGTGGCAACACTGAAAGGATTGATAAAGGCAAAAGAGAGAATGAACCCGGAGGTTGACAGTGCCTTTACCCCTGAAAATGCCGAACTGCGTAAGAAAAAAAATCAACAGTATGACAAAATGATTGATGAATACCAATTGATGGTTGATAGCAAACCTCCATCATTAATTATAGTTGAAAAAGGAAAATCTTCTGAATGGCCTGACAGGCCCAGGCGGATGCAGATAATGATAGCAACTGCCCTATTGAGCTTATTATTTGCCTTGTTTGCTGCATTGATTGTGGAAAGAAGGAAAACTTCACAGCAGTGACAATTGCAGGCAATAAATCTCAATTTCTTTTTGCTGCCGTGGCAGGGTTGTTTATTGCAATTCTCAGCATAGCCGTTTTTACTGAAGAGTACTTACTTGTTACTGCTCCTTTTGCTATCCTGATTTTTTATGCAGGCTGGCAAAACAGAAACCTTATTTTCTTTTTGCTATTAACTGCTTTACCTTTTTCTTTTGAGTATAATTTTTCTTCCGGGTTGGGTACAGATATTCCGGATGAGTTCTTAATGTTGCTGGTATCCATACTTTTTTTGGCGTATTGGATGTATTCGCCAAAAGCAATATCAAGAAATGCTTTACAGCATCCTTTATTGATTTTATTATTTATAGGAGTGTGCTGGATACTGGTGGCAATAATTTTTTCTACTAATCAACAAATTTCATTAAAATACCTGCTTGCAAAGGGATGGTATCTCTGCGCATTTGTAGTGGCACCATTGATTATATTCAAACAAAAAAAATCTATTACAATAGCTTCGATAGTGCTGGCAGGTTCAATGTTGCTGGTAACTTTAATTGCTTTGCTTCGCCATTATCAAACGGGTTTTAGTTTTGCAACAATTAATGAGGCTGTCAGTCCTTTTTTCCGAAATCATGTGAACTACTCTGCGATGCTGGTTTGCATAATACCGGTACTGGTAGCTTTTTTAAAATTGAGTAAGAAAAAAAATGTAAGGCTGTTGCTGACCGTAGCTATTATTATTGCAGTAGTCGCTTTATTCTTTTCTTATGCAAGAGGTGCATGGTTGGCATTGTTGGCAGGAGCCTTTGCATACTGGTTGATAAAAAAACGGTTGCTGTTCTATTCGTATATAGCAGCGACTATTATAACTATCGGCTTACTTTTCTGGATAAAAGGAAATGACCGCTACCTGCAGTATGCCCATGATTATAAGACAACTATTTTTCATAAAGACTTTGGTGAGCATCTTATATCGACGTATAAGTTAAAGGATGTTTCTACCGCTGAACGTTTTTACCGTTGGATAGCAGGTGTGAGGATGATAAAAGACAACTGGCTGACGGGCTATGGTCCAAATACTTTTTACAATAATTACAAGGGATATACTGTTCCGGCCTATAAAACATGGGTAAGTGATAACCCGGAACACTCAACGGTACATAATTATTTTTTGCTCACGGCGATTGAACAGGGTATTCCCGGACTACTTTTCTTTTTGCTATTACTTGGAGCAATGATTTACTATGCTCAGTATTTATATCACAGGATAACAGATCTATTTTACAAAACAGTTTCTGCTGTCCTCGGAGTAATCCTCTCTATGATTATTGTATTGAATTTTTTGAGTGATTTGATTGAAACGGATAAGATTGGCAGCCTTTTCTTTTTATGTTTATCAATGCTGATCGTTACAGATGTAAATACAAGGCAGCAATCAAATTCTTCCCCTGACGTTCAAAGCATCTCTTAATCCATTGCCCAGTAAATTAAAAGCAAGTACCAGTAGCATAATAGCAAAGCCCGGAGCAAGGGCCAGCATCGGATTTTGTGTAATGATAAAATTGTAATTCTCTTTTATCATTAATCCCCAGCTTGGTTGTGGCGGCTGCACACCAACGCCAAGAAAGCTTAAACCAGCTTCGATAACAATAGCAGATGCAAAATTGCTGGCGGCAATCACTATCACCGGGCCCATAATGTTGGGCCAGATATGCCGCACTATTGTTCTGAAATTGGAAAAGCCCAATGCCCTTGTGGCTTCCACATATTCTAATTCCCTAACACCAAGGACCTGTCCCCTTACTAATCTTGCCACATTCACCCACATCGTTAATCCTACAGCGATAAAGACCTGCCAGAAACCTTTTCCCAATGCCAGTGTGATTGCAAAAACAAGGAGCAGGGTTGGAATACTCCAGATAACATTGATGAACCACATAATAATATCATCGGTGCGGCCACGGAAATAACCGGCTAATGAACCGAGCACTAAACCAATGCTAAGTGAAATGATAACAGTAATTAATCCCACACTTAAACTTACCCTTGTACCAACAACAATACGGCTTAAAATATCCCGGCCATATTTATCGGTACCCAGCAGGAATTTTTTAGTGATAACCGGAGTAGCGGCAGTTTGTTTTGTATGAAATGCCTGTCGTTCACTCAATCCCTCATCAATAAATTTTTGAACAATAATACTATCACCTTTTTGCTTATGGCTTACAATCGGCATATAATAATAAATATCTTCTTTACCGGAAATCAATTGTTTAAAAAAACTGCTTGCCACCACATCTTTATCCTTCCTTACTTTAATAAAATTTTGTTTGAACCCCGGTTTTTCGCCATCGATTTCTAAAATAATGCGATTAGCAAATGAAGAAGGGTCGGGAGCAATGAAATAAGCGAAAATAGCAATCAGTACAGCTATTGCTATTACAATCAATCCAAAGACTGCGCCTCTGTTTTTTTTAAGCCGCCGCCAAGCTGCCGCCTGGAATGATTGTGATATACTCATTGATAATTAATACTTGTAAAAGGATTGCTACAAATATATTCTTATCCGGGCATTATGCGTTCTATGTGGAAATCCGTATAACGGAAGTAAATTTTGATAACCTGTCAATGGCTTTTATAGCGGCAGAATCTAAAGCCCCTCCAGAGTTTATCGAAGGAAGGGGTTGGGGTTTATTTTACCTTTCTCCCTTTCCACTCATACTTTCCAAACTGCCCAAACAGGCCAGATATAATAGTATAGAAAATATGAAGAGGCTGAAAAAAGAAAAATAATTTTATAGTCCATCGTTTATTGAAAAAATTTGCCAGCGATATAAATAAAGGAAATTCTACAATTGTTTTGGCAATCCATAATCCGGCGAGATACAACCAATAATAATTACAGAAGAACCCTGCTACAGCTAATGCAAGAAAGGAAAGATTAAAGAGATAAACGAGGAGTAAAACTGTAAAGATCCTTTTGTCATCATAACCTGTTGCTTTGCTGGCCCACCGTATCCGTTGGTTAAAAAAAGCTTTCCATGTTTTCATTGGCTGGGTTAAAACAATGGCTTCTTTTGATTTCAGGTAATGAGCTTTATCCGGATATTGCTTCCAAATCTTGTACATCAGCAGCATATCATCGCCAGAGGCAATATGGTCAATGCCGGAAAAACCATTTACATTATAAAAAACCTTTCGTTCATATGCAAGGTTGGCACCGTTGCACATAGACATTTTCTTTTTGTAAACAGCAGCAGCAGTGATTCCCTGTAATACCATAAAGTCCATCGCTTGAAATAGTTGAACTGCAGAGGAGTTACAATTAATAACAACCGGGGCTGCAATGATAACGGATTGCTTTTCTTCTTTAAAAGCAGCTATTAGTTTCAGCCAATCCTGTGCCGGTACACAATCAGCATCTGTTGTTACAATCATCTCACCGGTTGCGGCAGCAATACCTGTTTCAATGGCTTTCTTTTTATAAGAATTTATACCGTCTTCTTTTAGCTCTAATAACTTAACAGAAGGATATTGCTGAACAATGCTGGCCGTTCTGTCTGTTGAATGATCGTTCACTACAATCACTTCATATAAAGAGGATGAATAGGTTTGTTCCTGTAAAGCCTGTAACAATTTCCCGATATTTTCTTCTTCATTTCTGGCAGGTATAATAACACTGATTTTTGTTTGTGGCAATGAAACAGACGGAAGATAATCCGGAATGGATTTCCAGGCCAACCAATAATAAAATATCAAAAGGGTGTACAGGGCAAATAATGATATGATGATGTAGAGAAGAATCATGTTATTGAACAAAGCTAATATCAGTGGAGCAAAGCCGGTAGAATTTCTTCTATGTGTTTTTCGTGCAGCACCTGGTGACCGGAATGGATGACAGTCAGTGTACAATGTTCTTCAATTCCTTTCTTGAATTTTTCTCCAACAGAAGACAAAATGATGCGGTCATGCTTTCCATATACTAATCTTACGGGTGTTTTATTTTTTCTGGTAAGATTCTTTATCTTTTGTAAGTCAGGCTTTATTTTTCGAAGTGTAGTCCATCTGGTATAAAGCAATCGTCGAACTTCTGCATCGCCGATATAATATTTGACGAATTTGAAAATACTGGCATTAAGAAGCTTTAATTTGTTCAACAGTGATAGCAAACCAAAGAACCAATGCGGCTTCCTCATAGTAAATGCAAAAAATTTATTCCCCATCCAGGTTTGCGTAGCCAGCCAATACCAAAAATTTATTTTTAACCCGTCCGGGGCAAGTAATATTATTTTTTCTATTTTTTGTGGAATTGTTTGATAGAGACTTAGTGCCACCCTTCCACCCAGACTAAAGCCCATAAGAGAAAAGGATGGATTGTGGGTGCCAATAATTTGCTCAACGATTTGCTGAAGGTCTGTAGGGGTACATGTTAGTCCATTTTCCCATTCCGTTTTACCATGAAAGGGTAGGTCTATCGAATGGAAAGTATATTGATTGCCAGCATAGTTAGCAAGGAAATCAAAGATGGCGGCTTCTTCACCATAGCCATGAAAGCAGACCACTGTTTTTGGACCGGAACCAAACCGGTAATACCCGATAGTAGAATTTCGATATTTAAACAGCTGAGGTTCCATATTCGTACGAGGAAATAAATATTTTATGGAAAAATAAGTTGTGCATTTCAAAAATACTATTAATTTTGAATAGTTGCACAAACAACTATATGCCAAACAACCAATTTAAGAAGGGAGAACTCTACAGCTTTATCACCGGTAAGGCATCCACTGCTATTGCCAGGCGGCTGCAAAAAAAATTCAATACAGCAGGATTGAATATTACTATTGAGCAGTGGAGTGTATTGTATCATTTATGGAAACAAGAAGGCATTAGTCAGCAGGAATTGTGCAATGCCACCTTCCGTGACAAACCAAGTATTACCCGTTTAGTTGATAATCTGGAAAAATCCAATCTTGTTAAACGAGTGGCTTCAGAAAATGACAGGAGGATTAACATGATATACCTGACAAAGCAGGCGCAAAAATTGCAGGAAGAAACAATGGCTCTTGCAGATGAAACATTGAACGAAGCATTGATTGGGGTACCATCAGACAGAATAGATGTTTGCAAGGAAGTGTTGCAGGTGGTGTATGATAATTTGAAATAAGGGTGGTGAATGGTGAATAGCATCGGATGAAACCTGTTACAAGCTGGATTGATAAATAAAAAATTTTAAACCTTAATACAATGAGTACGGCAACAGTAGCAAAAACAGTCCCGATAGCTATCGGGATGAAAGGCGGTGAATGGCTGATAAAAGAATCTTCTCCGGGGGATACTTTTATTCCGGAAGAATTTGGTGAAGAACAATTGATGATAAAGGATATGTGCAACCAGTTTCTGGATGCAGAGATATACCCAAATCTCGACCGGATTGATGCGTTGGAGTCTGGATTGATGAAATCACTTGTGACAAAAGCTGGTGAGCAGGGATTGCTGGCTACTTCTTTTCCGGAAGAATATGGTGGATTGGGAAAAGATTTTGTTACTGCCACTATTATTAATGAATACCTCGGTGCAGGCTATTCATTTTCTGTTGCTATTGCGGCACACACTGGTATTGGTACGTTACCAATTCTTTATTTTGGAACACCAGCACAAAAAGAAAAATATATTCCCAAGTTGATTTCTGGTGAATGGGCTGGTGCTTATGGCTTAACAGAGCCTAGCAGCGGTAGCGATGCATTAGGGGCGAAAACATCAGCAAAACTGAGCGATGATGGGAAACATTATATATTGAACGGTCAGAAATGCTGGATTACCAATGGTGGTTTTGCTCAGGTTTACACTGTGTTTGCAAAAATAGACGGTGATAAGTTCACTGGTTTTATTATTGAGAGAGGAACAGAAGGATTTACACAAGGCCCTGAAGAACATAAGATGGGAATTAAAGGTTCTTCTACTGTACAATTATATTTCCAGGACTGTAAAGTACCAGTAGAAAATCTGCTGGGTGAAATTGGTAAAGGCCATAAAATTGCTTTCAACATTTTGAATATTGGCCGGTTAAAATTATGTGCAGCTGCTTTGGGTGGTGCAAGAAGTGCATTGACAGATACAGTAAAGTATGCAAAGGCAAGAGAACAGTTTAAGCAACCTATTTCCAATTTCGGTGCCATTAAACATAAATTAGCTGAAGCAGCGATTAAAATTTTTGTTGGCGAATCAGCCACCTACCGCACCGCAAAATGGATAGACGACAAAGAACATGAACTACATGAAGCAGGGAAACCTGCAAATGAATCGCTGCTGGGTGCGGCAGAAGAATATGCCATTGAATGTGCCATGCTGAAAGTATATGGCAGTGAAGTGCTGGACTATGTAGTAGATGAAGGAGTGCAGGTGCATGGTGGTAATGGGTTCAGCGCAGAATATAATATCTCCAGAGCTTATCGTGACAGCCGCATTAATAGAATTTATGAAGGCACCAATGAAATCAATCGCCTTCTTACATTAGATATGACATTGAAAAGAGCAATGGGCGGAAGGCTAGATCTGATGGGCCCGGCAATGGCAGTACAAAAAGAACTGATGAGTATCCCTGACTTTGGTGCAGATGATGAAGCACAGTTTGCAAAAGAAAAAAAGCTGGTGGCCAATTTGAAAAAAGCAATTTTGATGACATCTGGCGCTGCAGTGCAGAAACTGATGATGAAAATAGATACCGAACAGGAAGTGCTGATGAATATTGCTGATATGGCCATTGAAACATTTAATGCAGAAAGTGTGTTGCTTCGGGTGATGAAGATGGTGGAACAAAAAGGAGAAGTGGCTTGCCAGCTTCATCTTGACATTGTGCGGACTTATCTCTACGACGCAGCAGATAGAGTAAATAAATCGGGCAAAGATGCCGTGAATGCATTTGCCGATGGAGATGAACAGCGAATGATATTAATGGGATTAAAACGATTTTCTAAAGCCGAACCCTTCAACAGTAAAGATGCCAGAAGAAGGATAGCGGATAAGATGATTGGGGAAGGGAAATATTGTTTTTAAAAGCCATCTCAAAAGTATTTTCAACACAGAGATACTGTGTAACTCCCTTTCCTCTGTTACTCAGTGTTTATTCTTTTGACTTTTGAGATAGCTTATAATTCCGAAGGTAATTATCAAAATATACCCAGGCTGCCCTTTACAGAGCAGCCTTTTTTATTTTATAACGGGGTATCCTTATTTTGAAAGATTAGTATTCCCTGTAAGCCTTAACAGCTGAAACTTATAGGGGATTTATTGTTACATTTAGTAGGGCAAAATTTTTTAGACCTTCTTTACCACTAAACCAACAGGACAAGGAACAGGTCTGGGTTTATCATTAAGTTATGATATTGCAAAAACACATGGCGGTGAGTTGAAAGTGGAAACCAAAGAAGGTGAAGGATCAATATTTATCATTCAAATACCAAATTACCCAACGCAATGAAATGGATGTTAAAATTTGCATTTTTATTTTTTATTCCTTTTCTGTCTGATGCACAGTTGATTTTATCGGACAGTGTTGTAATTGCATATAGAAATGCTACCAATGATTCTGTGCGATACTTTTTAAACCGTGAGATCGTGGCGTATTACTTCAATACTAACCAGGATTCTACACTGAAATATGCAGAAGAAGGTTTGCAGATAGCAAGAAGAAACCAAATGAAACTGGCCGAAGCCAACATTTCCGGTACGCTTGCCGCAACACTATCCATAAAGGGAAAATATGCCGAATCATTTAAGCTGTTTTTAGAGGCTTTTGCAATTGCGGAGGATCCGAAGATTGAAAAGAGAAATGACTGGCAACTCATCAAGGATAAATCGCTGCATTATCAAAGACTAAACTACTTGTCTGCTCTTCATAATTTATACATTGGATTGATGGAGAGAATAAAAAATACGGATGAAGAATTGTTTCATGGAAAAGAAGCAATAAGAGTTGCTGAGGAGGGTGATAATAAATACAGGCTGATGGTGGCCAATAATGCAACGGGCAACATATATACCCGGCTTGGCAAACTTGATTCTGCACTTCTGTTTACAAGCAGGGCAGAAAAACTGGGAAGAGAGTTAGATGACAAAATCTATTATTGTTATATCCCGTTAAATCTTGGATATATCCATTTTAAGAAAGGTAATAAGGATATTGCGCTTGGTTATTATCGTGCAGGTATTGCCCTGGCCCGTGAACAGAAATTCATGAGTGCCCTGTCAAGGGGATATGTAAGACTTTGTAATTATTACCTCGATAAAAACGAAAAGGATTCGGCGCTTCATTATGCAAAACTTTTTGAGCAAACTTTAAAATTGCAGGGAAAAGTTGACCGGGGAGACCAGGATATTGGAGTGGTATATGAAAAGCTTTACCAAAGCTATCTTTTGCGGGAGCAAAGAGACAGTGCATTAAAATATTCTCAACTAGCTATTACAGCTAAAGACAGTATTTCCGATAGCAGACTGGAAAATATGGCTGCATTTCAAAAAACGTTAATGGACGAGCAAATGCGGCTTCAGAATATTGAAAAGGAAAAGAAAGAATACCAAAATAAGATCAAAAACTATATACTATCTGCAGGGTTTGGTGTAATTCTTTTAGTGGCATTCTTACTGTACAGGAATAATCGACAAAAACAAAAGGCCAATATTGTTTTACAGGAACAGAAAGATACAGTTGAAAGCACTTTACATGAATTGAAGTCCACGCAGGCTCAACTCATCCAATCCGAAAAGATGGCCAGCCTTGGCGAACTCACGGCCGGCATAGCCCATGAAATACAAAATCCGTTAAACTTTGTCAACAATTTTTCGGAAGTAAATAAAGAATTGTTGGCAGAGATGAAAGATGAAATGGACAAAGGAAATATCGCCGATGCCAAAGAAATTGCGAATGATGTAATTGCAAACGAAGAAAAAATAAATCATCACGGCAAAAGAGCCGATGCCATTGTAAAAGGTATGCTGCAACACAGCCGCAGCAGCAGTGGCATAAAAGAACCCACCAATATCAATGCGTTGGCAGATGAATATTTACGATTGGCTTATCATGGATTAAGGGCAAAAGACAAATCCTTTAATGCAACGATGAAAACGGATTATGATGAAAGTATTGGTAACATTAATATTATTCAGCAGGATATAGGAAGAGTTATTTTAAATTTAATTACCAATGCGTTTTATGTGGTTGATGAAAAGAAAAAACAAAACCCCACTGGTTATGAACCATTAGTTACAGTGAGTACAAAAGCTCTAACTCCCCCTTCAGGGGGTCTGGGGGTTATTGTTTCAGTAAAAGATAACGGCAACGGCATCCCTCAAAAAATTCTTGATAAAATTTTTCAACCCTTCTTCACCACTAAACCAACCGGACAGGGAACAGGTTTGGGCTTATCATTAAGTTATGATATTGTAAAAGCACATGGTGGTGAATTGAAGGTGGAAACGAAGGAAGGAGAAGGCAGTGAGTTTATTATTCAAATACCAACTTCTTAAAATAAAAAATGAAAATATTTGTTAAACTATTACTGCTTTTAGTGCTACCCGTTTTTGTATCGT
>JANNCC010000220.1:0-36751 GCA_031386125.1 Chitinophagaceae bacterium | reverse complement strand
CGAACAATATTTCAATTTATCACATAACAATATTAAAAATTTAAATAATGAGCAAAATAAGACGCCAGCTTAGCATCGGTACGGCCAACATCGTGGAAACAAAAAGCCTGGAAGAAATTAAGAACAAAACAGGTAATCTCTACGAATCTATTTCGATTATTGGTAAAAGGGCCAACCAGATAAACATTACCCTGAAAGAAGAACTTCACAGCAAACTGGAGGAATTTGCCAGCCATACCGACAGTTTGGAAGAGATTCATGAAAATAAAGAGCAGATAGAAATTTCCAGGGCTTATGAAAGAATGCCTAATCCGGCGTTGCTGGCTACACAGGAATTTCTGGAAGATAAAGTTTACTTCCGTAAAGGAGAAGATGAGCTTTTCAGTTAAAACCCTGTCCCTTTCCGAAACTATCTGGTTGTTTGAAAGAGAAGCTTAGATCAATTGTTCTGGGTTTTTGACAAAGACTTCAAAGAAGTTAATAATACTTAAGCGGCTTGTTTCGACTGGTCGCTTTTCTTTTTTAAATGTATTTTTGATATGATGCTACAGGGAAAAAAGATATTATTGGGTATCACAGGCAGTATCGCTGCTTATAAATCTATTTACCTGGTTCGCCTGTTGGTAAAATTCGGTGCTGAAGTCAGAGTTATAATCACTCCTTCTGCAAAGGATTTTGTTTCCTCCCTTACATTGTCTACACTTAGCCGCAACCCTGTGCTGGTTAACCTGTTTGATGAGCAAAGCTGGGCAAACCATGTAATGCTGGGCCGCTGGGCCGATGTAATGGTGATAGCACCCCTTAGCTGTAATACACTGGCTAAAATGGCCAATGGCCAATGTGATAACCTGTTGCTGGCTACTTATCTTTCTGCCACCTGCCCGGTGGTGTTGGCTCCGGCTATGGATGAAGATATGTGGCATCACCCGGCCATTAAGGGAAACCTACAAAAACTGGAATCGTTTGGAAACAAAATAATCCCCGTTGAAAAGGGGGATTTAGCCAGTGGCCTGTATGGCGAAGGCAGAATGGCTGAACCGGAACAGATAGTTGACTACATTAGCACCAATTTTTTTTTGAGCCGTCCGCTGGAAGGTAAAACAGCCATTGTAACAGCCGGACCCACATACGAACCAATAGACCCCGTTCGTTTTATTGGAAATCAGTCTTCGGGTAAGATGGGAATTGCAATAGCAAAAGAATTGCATTATCAGGGAGCGGCAGTTACCTTAATATTAGGGCCATCTCAGCTTGCTATATCTACTAATGGGATTTCGGTGGTAAAAGTGAAAACAGCCGCCGAGATGTACGAAGCTGCTAACAGTGTGTTTGAAAAAACTGATATTGCAATAATGGCAGCGGCAGTAGCGGATTATGCACCCATTGAAATAGCTGCCAAAAAAATAAAGAAAAAAGAAGAAAAATTTACGATTGAACTAACCAGGACAAAAGATATTTTGAAAAGCCTTGGCGAAAAGAAAAAAGCTGGACAGGTGCTGGTTGGGTTTGCATTGGAAACGAATAATGAGAAGCAGTATGCAATGGATAAGCTGCAACAAAAAAATGCAGACATGATTGTACTTAATTCCTTAAACGATTCCGGTGCCGGTTTTGGACATGATACTAATAAGATTACTATATTCGAAAAAGGTGGACAGGAATTCAACTTTGACACTAAATCAAAAACAGAGGTTGCAAAAGATATTGTTGATACAATAATCCGGCTTTATTATGCGTAAAAAAATAATTATTGCTTTCGCTTTTGTTATGACAGTTGTGTTTGCAGAGGCACAGGAAATACAGGCCCGCCTTACCGTCATCACTTCCAAAGTAAGCACACAGATAGATAAGAAAGTATTTCAGACTCTTCAGTCTGCATTAACCAATTTTCTGAATAACCGGAGGTGGACTGGCGATGCTTTTCAGCCGGGAGAAAAAATTCAATGCAATTTCCTGCTAAACATAGACCAGGATCTTGGCAGTAATGTATTCAAAGGCAAATTGACTGTACAGGCTGCCCGCCCTGTTTACAATACCACTTACGATTCCCCGATAATTAATTTTCTGGATGATAATGTGACTTTTAGGTACGTAGAATTTCAGCCTATTGAATTTAATGAGAACAGGATACAGGGTAATGACCCCCTTGCTGCAAATATTACGGCCATACTGGCTTATTATATTAACCTGATTCTTGGGTTTGATTATGGTTCATTTTCACTTCGTGGAGGCGATGCTTATTTTCAAAAAGCCTGGAATATTGTAAACAATGCGCCGGAGAACAAAGATATTTTAGGCTGGAAATCATTTGAAGGTCTTCGTAACCGGTATTGGCTGGCAGAAAATCTGAACAGCAATCGCTATGCTTTGATGCATGATGCCTTATATTCTTATTACCGTTCTGGTATGGATGTTTTTTATGAAAATGAGGATGCAGGTCGCAATGGTATTTTGAACTGCCTCAATTTTCTTAATAGCGTTAATAATGAGAATCCTAACTCAATGATTATGCAATTCTTTTTTCAAGGCAAAAGCACAGAGCTGGTAAAAGTATTTAGTAAGGCCAATACGGAGCATAAAAACAGGGCAAGAGAGTTATTGAGCAAACTTGACGTTACCAACGGAGCTGCTTATAAAGAACTGCGATGAGAAGCCTTCTGCAGATACTTGTTCTTTTGTTTTTTACTGTTGGCTGTAAAAACAAAAATGGGATACCTACGGGTGTGCTGCCACAAAAAAAAATGCAAGTAATATTATGGGATATGATGCGGGCCGACCAGTTTCTAAATGATTATATAATCAATAAAGATTCATCGAAGAATAAAACAACCGAAAGCCTGAAATACTATCAACAGATATTTACTATCCATAAAATAAGCAAGGAAGAATTTCAGCATAGTTTCTCGTTTTATAAGTCGCACCCTGTTCTGTTTAAAATGATATTGGACTCCATCAGCACCCCTCCCAATGAGGCACCCACCCAAATTGCCCAGCCTGTGGTAATCAAAGACACTATTTCCTATTTGTCAGATAGCATAACTCCGGGATATCAAAAGAATCTGACAGATACTGTGAGATTTAGAAAAAAGGAAAAACCCAAATCACTAAGACTTGAATAAACAAGTGGCCATTTTCGTAAAACAACTTCCCTAATTTTACTATCTAATTATTTTTGAATGAATAAAGTTGTTAACTCAGCTGACGAAGCAATTCGGGATATTGAGAACGGTGCCACACTTATGTTGGGTGGTTTTGGTTTATGCGGTATTCCAGAAAACTGTATCGCTGCTTTAGTAAGAAAGTCGGTAAGGGGTCTTACCTGCATATCTAATAATGCCGGTGTAGATGATTTTGGAATTGGACTGATGCTGAAGCAAAAGCAAGTGAAGAAAATGATTTCTTCTTATGTAGGAGAGAATGCGGAGTTTGAACGGCAATTGCTCAGCGGAGAACTGGAAGTAGAATTGATACCACAAGGAACACTAGCCACTCGTTGTATGGCTGCCGGTTATGGTATGCCGGCTATTTTCACACCTGCCGGTGTGGGAACAGAAGTAGCGAATGGAAAAGAAACAAGGACATTTAATGACAAGGAATATTTACTGGAGTATGCGTTTGATGCTGACTTTGCAATAGTAAAAGCATGGAAAGGAGATAAGGATGGTAACTTGGTTTATAAAGAAACGGCAAGAAATTTTAATCCATTAATGGCGATGGCTGGAAAAATAACAATTGCTGAAGTGGAAGAGTTGGTACTTGCAGGAGGACTTGATCCCAACACTATTCATACACCCGGTATTTATGTGCATCGTATTTTCCAGGGGGCTGGTTATGAGAAAAGAATAGAGCAGATTACGACACGGAAAAGAAATTAAAATAGTTCTGTATGGCATTGACAAAAGAACAAATAGCGCAACGTATTGCAAGAGAACTAAAAGATGGGTATTATGTAAACCTCGGAATTGGTATACCAACCCTGGTCGCCAATTATATTCCTGATGGTATTAATGTAGTACTGCAAAGTGAGAATGGTTTACTCGGTATGGGTCCATTTCCATTTGAAGGAGACGAAAACCCCGACCTTATAAATGCTGGCAAGCAAACCATTACAACAGTGCCCGGTTCTGCTTTTTTTGATTCTGCTATGAGTTTTGGAATGATAAGAGCCGGTAAAGTTGATTTGACAGTGTTAGGGGCAATGGAAGTAAGCGAAGAAGGCGACATTGCCAATTGGAAAATACCCGGTAAAATGGTGAAGGGTATGGGCGGAGCAATGGATCTGGTGGCAAGTGCCAAAAACATTATTGTGGCGATGATGCACAGCAACCCGAAAGGGGAGTCAAAGCTGTTGACCAACTGTACATTGCCCTTAACAGGAGTAAAGTGTGTAAAGAAAATTGTTTCTGATATTGCGGTGCTTGATGTGACACCAGAAGGGTTCAGGTTGCTCGAAAGGGCACCGGGGGTGTCAGTAGAGGAAATAAAATCAAAGACAGCCGGTAAATTAATTGTGGAAAGAGAAATTCCTGAAATGATTTTTTAAGGAAGTACTTACGGTAAGAATTTTGAAGTCAATAGTAAGGATCGGATATAAAGTTCCGGAGCTAACAACCCGGAGTTATTCTCACTCTATCAGATTATTTTTCACTGCAAAGAACACCAGCCCTGCTGTATTCTTACTGCCAAACCGTTCCATCAGCCGGTCTTTAATTGCCTCTACTGTTCGTGGACTGATTTCCATCTTCTGTGCAATTTCCTGTGCAGTAAACTCCATACAGATAAAACGCAGCACATCTTTTTCTTTATCGCTTAACGTAATCTCACTGTTAAGTGAGGGCACTACTTTTTGACGGGAATGTGATTTCTTCAGCAATATGCGGTTTACAAAATTATTCAGGTAGTAGCCTTTCTCATACACTTCCATAATTGCCCGGCGAATTTCTGCCGGCTCAGCATTTTTAAGTAAATAACCATTGGCACCATTCTCCATCAGGTGATACACAAATCGTTCGTCTTCATACATACTCAATATCAGCACCTTTATTTGCGGAAACTGCTTACTGATTGTTTTAGTCGCCTCAATGCCATCTTTACCCGGCATCCGCAGATCCATCAGTACTACATCTGGTTCGGCGGCGGGTAAGCCATTAAGCAGTTCATCACCATTTTCTGCTTCAAATACAAACTTGATGTTGGTAAAAGGACGAAGGGAAAGAATAACTCCCTTGCGAAATATTTTATGGTCGTCAGCAATAGCTACCTTAATGGGTCCCATAGTGTTATCAGATAATGAATAAAATTAGTGAATTTGGTTCACTTGTGGTGGCTTACTGATACGGTTCATCTTTGGGCAATTCAATCGTTACCTTATAATAGGTCTGTGAAATATCTTTTTCAAAATTGATATTGCCCTGCACTAAACGCAAACGGCTGCTTATATTTTTTAACCCCAAGCCTACATTACTTTTGTTCAGCTTATCAAAATCAGACTGTACAATACCCCTTCCGTCATGATGGATACGGAGGTAAAACTTATCGGCATGCACATTCTGTGTCAGGTGGATGAAACTTGCACTGCTATGCTTTAGTATGTTATTGATAAGCTCCTGCACAATCCGGAAAATAACGAGTTCCTTTTCTCCTTTCAGCCTGTCTTTGTATTCATGAAAACGGCTGCTGGCATTGATGGCCCCTGAGCCGCTGATTTTTTGAAAGAGGTCGTTGACAGCTGATTCTAATCCAAAATTTTTCAGTGTAGGTGGCATCAGGCTGTGGCTGATGTTGCGGACAAGTTGAATAGTGTCATCAATAATCTGACGGGCCTGGAAGATGGATTGTAATTGGGTGGCTTTATCTTGGTTAACAAGGTTTTCGTTCAAGTATAAACGGGCAGTAGCCAGTAATGGTCCGGCATCATCATGCAGGTCGGCAGCCAGGCGTTGGCGTTCTTCCTCCTGTAGCTTAATGGAGGCATTCAGCAATATTTTTTGCTGTTCATGTTCCATCTGGTTAATCTTATTTTGAAACCGCAGCACCCGCCGCTGGTGCAGAATGATAAAAATGATAAGGCTGACGGTAAGCACTACCATGCCCAGTGTGCCAAGAAAAAGCACAGTAGAAACTCCGGAACTATTGGTGGCTTGCAGAAAGAACATAATGGTTGGTGGTTGAGTTTTAGATCATATCTAAATAGGGGACTGAACTGGATTTTTTTTCCGATTTTTCAAACGGGAAACGAGAGAATATGAAAATTGCTAAAGCAAAGAGGACATTCTTAATTATCTCTGCGACATAGGTCATATCTCCAAACGCTTTCACCTGAGCCAAACTAAGGTGATCAAAAAGAATAAAGAAGAAAAAAGATCCCCCCAGATAGATTAATATTCCCACAGAGATCCAGAATCCGTAGTGGTTATATATATACTCCGTACTTAATTTTTTTGAAAACTGGTAAAAGAAGTAAATGATATAGAAAAGGACAATAATGGTTTCTATTCCGATGGGTATAGAGTCCAAACCTTTCACTTTCCCGCTAATGAGATAGAATACCTGGAATGCAAAAAACAGGGCAGAAATAAAAATTATTATTTGCCGGGTTTTCAGGCTTTTGATATTGACCCAAAAAATAACTGTGAAGACAGCGTACTCAAAAAAAGTATAGGCTGTTTTAAAATATTTTCTTGATTCCTTTGGTATATCAGAATAAAAAAAAAGAAAACAAAAACAAATAATTCCATAAAAGGCTATGACTTTAGGGACAATACTATTGCTCTTATTTCTTACAAGAAAAAAACTTAAAGGCAATAATAAGTATGAGAAGGCTACTATATAATAAAAAAGCTTTTCTATATGTTTGGATTTTGTCCAAAAATAGAAAAACTTTTTTTAAAGATTGAGAATTTTCGAAATGCTGTAATGCTTATTCTTCCCAAGCAACTACAACATCCACATCCCATGCTCTACAATTCTTTACATTCTTTTTCATAACAGTAACATTTTTAAGCCTTTTCAAATCAGATTTGAACTGTAAAAATTGATTTTACCTCCCTTTTATGCAATCAGGCCTAAATTGACATTATCACATAAGAAGCATTAAAACGCTTAACAGACAAGGGTTTTATCGATTTTTACGAAGTAACTATACCTGTCTAAAACAAGTAATTACCCCAAGTAAAAATAGTATTTTTACGATTATAAAAATAGTAAACTTACCGGGGGAAATCCCGGTTATCAACAGCTGTGGATAAGAAAACGGTATAAAGCCTGGTAGTTAAAAAATTTACGATGCCTTACAATCAACTTCAATTGAATAAAGACAACCCGGCTAACAGAAGCGAAAAGAAGTTGATTGACATTGGATTTTCGCTTATGGCATTCAAAGGATTTGGAAATTTTGTTCAGGACGGTTTCTAAGACATTGGACGATTTGAGGGGCTCAATCTACCGTCAATCAACTTGTATCAAAAATATATTCACAGATCGGTGTGTACAAGAGGAATATCCCGACGTTTAAAATTTTCAGAATTTACTAAAGCGATAGTATAGTTCCGTTAGCAAAATGAAAATGTACGGTGTGTAGGATGAAAAAATACGATTGAGATGTTTCTACCTGATTTTTCCGAGTGTTCGTTTTTTGAAAAGAGGTTTTTCTTTTCATTTTCTCTTTTTTGAAAAACTGGTAGTATCGCTTTATGAATGGGCTTATGGCGGCTATTAAAAGACGCTGGCTTATAAAAAGAATTTCAATGATGCAGTTAATACTAAAAAAAGAGTACTTTTACGCAAGACTCGATACCCATTAAATTAACTGCAAAACCAATACTCCATGTCTCAGATAATAAAAGTGGCGATTGCCGATGATCATCAGATATTCCGTGATGGCATTCGCATGGCATTGAAAGACAAAGAATACCTGAAAATAATTTGGGAGGCTGTTGATGGAAAAGACCTGATGCACAAACTGGTGTTAAAGCTGCCTGATGTAATACTGATGGATATTCGCATGCCGGAAATTGATGGTATTAATGCCATCAGCATTATCCGTAAAGAGTATGAAGCACTCAAGATAATTGTGCTTACCATGTATGATGACCAGGAGATGATTACCAAAATGATGGAGATGGGTGCCAATGCTTACCTGACTAAGACCACTGACCCCGAAGAAATATACCAGGCCATCCTTACCTGCATGAATGATGATTTCTACTTTAATGAACTGGTGAATAAAGCGGTGCTGCTGAAACTACAGCATAAAAAAACGGTTCGCCAGTTTTATCCTAACCCGGTAAAGCTTTCTGAAAAGGAAATAAAAATTCTGAAACTGATTGCCGAGGATAAAACAACAGAAGAGATTTCAAAAGAAGTTTTTCTGAGTCCCCGCACTATTGAAACAATCCGGCAGAATATGAAACAAAAAGTGGGGGCTAAAACTATTGCGGGGCTGGTGATGTATGCAATGAGGAATAAACTGCTGGAATAACCTCATCCCAACCCTCTCTCTTACGGAGAGGGGTTGCAAGACTCCGATTAATTTTGAAATCTCTCAAAGCGTTTACATGAGTAACATCAACGATACTTTTTTTGATGGCCACTACAAAGAAATCTGGAAAACGATGATTCCGGGTGAACTGACGGTGAAGGAAGTTGATTATATGTTGCCTTCATTCAACCTGCAGCCCGGCAGCAAAGTACTTGACCTGATGTGTGGTTACGGAAGACATGCCATTGCCCTGGCCCAAAAAGGAATATCAGTAACAGCCGTTGACAATCTTGGTGACTATACTAACGAAATAAGTGAAGTAGCAGAAAAGGAGCAACTGCCGCTGAAGGTGATAAAAGCAGATGTAATGAGTTATAAAATTGATGATACATTTGACCTGGCAATTTGCATGGGCAACAGCCTTAATTTTTTTGATGCAGCGGATACTACTAAACTCCTCACCAATATTGCTGCTCATTTAAAAAGAGGCGGACACTTATTAATCAACAGTTGGTCTCTGGCCGAAATAGCATTTAAAGATTTTAAAGGAAAAAGCTGGAGCCATATAGGCGATTTAAAATTTCTTTCTGACAGTAAATTATTATTTCACCCCACCCGTATAGAAACGGAGAGTACCATTATCTCTCCTGATGGAAGTACAGAAACTAAGACTGGCATTGATTATATTTTTTCCATTAACGAAATGGATGCCATGCTGAAAGAAGCCGGCTTAACACTCAAAGAAGTTTACAGTATTCCCGGCCGGAAAAAATTTACCCTTGGTGAGCCGAGAGCTTATATTGTGGCGGAGAAAAGCCATTAATCTCATTTCTCTCAACATTCATTTAATCAGTAATGAGCTTTTGGCCTAAGCTCCTTTTTGAAACATCCCGATAATTTCGGGAAGGGACAGGAGTTTAAAAACAAACCCCGGCGTTATGAGGACCGGGGTTAAACGTTACTGTTATGAAAAGAAAAAGTTTTTTAAGCATTGGGCTTCATAGAGACAGGGCTTAATGGTTTCGGTTTTTTGTTTTTTCAGGAGGTATTGGATTTATAAAACGGGGCCTTCGCTAAACTCAGGCTACAAAAATAAAAGTTAGAAAGTTGATTGGCCGGTAGAGTGTCTCCCGATAAAGATCGGGTTTGGTTTTTCAATGGATCGTTGGAAATTCTTTCTGGACGGTTATGGACATTTGGATGAGTAGGAATAAGACAGTCATCCGTGTCAATCAACTTTCTGAAACAAAAGTATATCCACAATGATATGTTAACAAGAGCATAACTGCCCTATTTACAACATTCGGTTTTTACTGATGCAATCGTAGAATCTACATTTTTACTTCGTAAAGTTTCGTTTATCGCTTTAAGTACTGGTACTTTCCGCACATACGAAATCAAGTAGTTTTCCTATGGTATATGTTGCAGGATTTTTCCATCTTGCACCAGAGAATAAATACTAAATCCAATTTTTTATCAATAAATCCAATCATGAAAAATCCTGACTCTAACACAGTAATCAAAGTAGCCATTGCCGACGATCATGCACTCTTCCGGACAGGCGTAAAAACATCCCTTCAAAGCCGTAAAGACATACAGATGGTAGCTGAAGCCGAAAACGGTATGCAGTTATTAAATCTGCTGCGTCACATTCAACCCGATGTAGTATTATTAGACATCCAGATGCCGATTATGGATGGGTTAACTACGTTGCCGGAGATTAAAAAATTGTATCCCAACGTAAAAGTAATTATGCTGTCTATGCATAATGACCACTCCGTTATTTCTAAAATGATGGAGATAGGAGCTAATTCATACCTGACAAAAGAATCAGGGTCTGAAATGATTTATGAAGCAGTAAGGGCGGTATATGAAAATGATTTCTTCTTTAATGAACTTACCAATAAAGCATTGCTGAGTGGCTTGCGTACAAAACGTTCTTCCGAGTCATCTATGCCACAGGATGTGCAACTGACAGATAAAGAAGTAACTATTCTGAAACTGATGTGTGATGAAAAAAGTACTAAAGAGATAGCTGATATAGTTGACCTTAGCCCAAGAACAGTGGAAGCCATCCGTGACAAGCTGAAAACAAAAACAGGCACCAAATCAATGGCAGGCCTGGTAATGTATGCAGTAAAAGCCGGTTTGCTGGAACAAGCATAATTTTTCATGGCAAGCATATTGAGCCATTTCGGGTAACCGGAATGGCTTTTTTATTTTACTTTGGCAGAATGAATAGTATTTGTTTCAATGGAAAAATAGTTTCTGAGGCAGAACCTGTGCTGATGGCTTCTAACCGGGGTTACCGGTATGGTGATGGGTTATTTGAAACAATAAAAGTGAGGGAAGGAAATATTTTGCTGGCGAATTATCATTTCGAAAGATTGTTTTCCAGCCTTTCTTTACTGCAATTTGAAATACCAGGACTATTTACCCGGGAAAGGATTGAGCAGGAAATACTCCGTCTCTGTCAGAAAAATGAATGTGCGAAGCTGGCAAGGGTAAGGTTATCCGTCTTTCGGGGTAATGGTGGTTTGTATGATGATGATAAAGCTCTGCAATACCTGGTTGAATGCTGGCTGTTAAATGAGTCAGTAAACAAACTAAACGAAAATGGGTTGGTAGCAGATGTTTACCGGGACGCAGAAAAAAGTTGTGATAAATTTTCTAACCTTAAGTCGGCCAACTTTCTGCCTTATTCAATAGCTGCTCAATACGCAAAAGCGAATAAACTCAATGATTGCCTGGTATTAAATACTGCCGGCAGTATTGCTGATTCAACTATTGCTAACCTTTTTATTATTAAAAATGGAATCATCATCACCCCGGGGCTGGAAGAAGGTTGTGTGAATGGAGTGATGAGGCGGCATTTGGTCAGAGAGATGCGGGATGCTGATTATGAAGTTCAGGAGGCATCTGTTTCTGTAAATGATATTATAACTGCCGATGAAGTTTTTTTGACCAATGCCATTAACGGCATCCGCTGGGTAAAGCAGTTCAGGAATACGGGTTATACAAATATAAAAACAGTGGAAATTTATAATCGCTTCGTTAAAACAATTTCTTCCTGATTTTGTTTCTTTAGCTTTATGAAACCCACTGTTAATATATTCTGGTTCCGACGTGACCTTCGCCTGCCGGATAATGCAGGACTCTACCATGCTTTAAAAGATGGCAACCCGGTTCTCCCAATTTTTATTTTTGATACAAACATCCTTGACGAATTAGAAGATAAAACTGACAGAAGAGTAGCCTTTATCCATCTTGCTTTGCAAAATATGCAGCAGCAATTGATAAAAATTAAATCGTCGTTGGACATTAGATATGGAACACCGGGTGATATTTATAAAGAGCTGCTGAATGAATATAATGTTGAAAAGGTTTTTACCAACCATGACTACGAACCGTATGCAAAAGAAAGGGATGGGATGATTGAAAAATTGCTGAAAGCTAACGGAACCAGTTTGCACACTTTCAAAGACCAGGTAATATTGGAAAAAAATGAAGTGCTGAAAGACGATGGTAAACCGTATACCATATTTACTCCTTTTTCAAGAAAATGGAAAGCAGTGCTGACGGAATTTCACCTGAAGCCTTATCCTAACAAAAAGTATTTCAAGAGTTTTTATAAACAACCAGAAAGAAAAATAATCTCATTGGAGGAGATGGGCTTCAAAGCTGCCGGTCAATCATTCCCTGAAAAAGAATGGAAGGGACAAATTATAAGAAATTATAAAGAGCAAAGAGACATCCCATCGATACAAGGAACATCAAGGTTAAGTGTACATCTTCGATTCGGTACCATCAGCATAAGGGAATTGGCCGGTGAAGCTGGTGCATTGAATGAAACATATTTAAACGAACTTATCTGGCGGGATTTTTATCACATGATACTCTGGCATTTTCCTCATGTAGTTGGTCATGCCTTTAAACCAGACTATGATAAAATAAACTGGAGAAATAATGAAAAGGAATTTGAGGCATGGTGCAACGGACAGACAGGCTACCCGATTGTAGATGCAGGAATGCGGGAGTTGAATTCAACAGGCTTCATGCATAACCGGGTAAGAATGATTGTCGCTTCATTTCTTACAAAACATTTATTGATAGACTGGCGATGGGGCGAAGCTTATTTTGCTCAAAAGTTATTAGACTTTGATTTAGCAGCCAACAATGGTGGCTGGCAATGGGCTGCCGGCAGTGGTTGTGATGCGGCTCCTTATTTCCGTGTGTTCAACCCATATTTACAAACACAAAGGTTTGACCCGCAATTAAAATATATTCGGAAATGGGTGCCGGAGTTGGAAAAATTTTCTTATCCTAAACCAATTGTTGTGCATGAAGAGGCAAGAAAAAAATGTTTGGAAACGTATGCAGCGGCACTAAAGAAATAAAACATCTTCATCATCAGTTTCCTGATTGTTTATTTCAAGAAAAATTTGGTGTAAATTTTCAATAGCCAGTTTGCCTTCATCTCCCAAATCAAGACTGTAGTTATTTACATACAAGTCAATATGCTGACGCATCACCTCCTCACTCATTTCCTGTGAATGCTGTTTTACATAGTCCGTAATAACAGGATAGTTGCTAAAAGAAAAGTCTAAACTCTTACGTATCAGTTCATTTACTTTTAGTGCTGCTGACCTTTTTATGAACTGGTTAATTGCAATACCCCCCAAAGGAACAGGCAGCTCCATTTTTTCTTCCCAATATTCACCCAGGTCTTTCACTTTATGCAAACCTTTCTGCTGGTAAGTAAAACGATTTTCATGGATAATAACACCGAGGTCGGTTTCTTTATTCATCAACGCATCTTCAATAGCAGAAAAAAGCATAAATTTTTTATCTGTTGCTTCCGGGTAGGCATAGCTAAAAAGAAGATTAGCCGTAGTATGAATGCCGGGTAGGGCAACAGAAGCCTGGTTGATGTCTTCGTTTGTTAACTCCTGAGCTGAATCTGTAATTAATAAAGGACCGACTCCTTTTCCTACTGCACTGCCGGAATTAAGCAATGTGTAGTTTTGTAATGACCTGAAAAAAGCCGGGAAACTAAGTTTTGTTATATCCAGCTTGCCTTCCAATGCCCATTGATTGAGAGTTTCTACATCTGCAAGCACTACGTCAAATTCAATTCCTTCTGTATCAATTTTTTTATTGACTAATGCATCAAAAATAAATGTATCGTTGGGGCAGGGAGAGAAGCCGAGAGTTAATTTCATAGTTTATGTAACAAACTGGTAAGTTCATTGTTCAGGTTAATAATAGATGCTTTCATGTCCCAATTCTTCTTATTTCTTTCTGCAATGTAATTGGAGACACTTCTTAGTTGCAGAAAGGGGATTTTTTCCATCAGGCATACATAATGAAGTGCTGCTCCTTCCATAGATTCGACAACAGGATCAAAAGCCTTTTTATAGAATTTTACTTTTTGCTTTGAAGTGGTGATTTCATTTACAGAAACCCCTTTCACTTTTTGCAGCTTCGATTTTTTCAATAATTCACTTTTGTTCACTAACCAGCCATTTGAAAATGGATGCTGATTTTGTGGCACTAACTTTAAATCAAAAAGTGTTTTTAATTTATCTAATTCAATCACACTCTGGTCTGCAATAGCTTCCTGTTTGATGGCAAACACCGAACCAAGTGGGATGGTGGTATCAAAACAACCCCCAACGCCAGCTTGTATTATTATATCGGGTCGTTTAATTTGGAGTTGCCTTGTTACTGAATAAGTGGTTGCTGTCAGCCCAATTCCGGTTATTAGAACATCTATATTGACATTGGCAGGCAAGCCTTTTTTGGCCCGGTAATACTCCAGGAAAGATGTAATCTCAATAACGGTGGCTGCAACTACTAAACAATTCATAACAAGCAGTTTGTTAACGAAAATCTGAGCCTGCAAGGTAGCTTAAACTTCTTCTTTTTCAAGCCTTATGGAACGCTGATTTCGCCTACCTTTGCTCTCCGCCAGCCATATGGCATGGTTTCATCATTTCCTTCCGCCCAAACTGCTGTGAAGGAATTAAAAAAGTAAAGCATGGTTTACTTAACGAGGTCTGAGCACTTCAATGCCGCACACAAACTCTACAACCCGGTCTGGAGTTACGAAAAAAATGAGGAAGTTTTTGGTAAATGTGCCAACGAAAACTGGCATGGTCATAACTATGAATTGCTGGTTACTGTAAAAGGGCAGCCAAGTCCTGACACAGGGTTTGTGTTTGATGTGAAGCGACTGAGCAATATCATCAAAGACAACGTCATTGAAAAAATTGACCATCGCAATCTGAATGTAGATGTGGAGATGATGAAAGGGAAAATGTGCAGTACGGAGAATCTAGCTATTGCCATCTGGAATGAACTGACCCCTCATCTGCCTGCTGGTGTTCAACTACACAGCATCAAGCTGTACGAAACACCACGGATTTATGTGGAGTATTTTGGAGAATAAAATATTTGTTCTGCCAACCTTTTGTCACTTTTTGTGTTATCAATGTTTATTTTTTGTAATTTAATAGGATGAGTAAGAAAGTAGCTGTTTTCAGAAGAGAGCATTTTAATGCGGCTCACCGCTTGTTTAACCCGGACTGGGATGATGCTACTAATAAAAAAATATTTGGCAAATGTGCCCTGCCAAATTATCACGGTCATAATTATGAACTTGAGATAAAAGTGGTTGGTAAACCCAATAAGGATACAGGATATGTGATGGACATGAAAGAACTGGGAGATTTAGTGAAAAGAGAAATACATTCAAGGTTCGACCATAAAAACCTGAATCTTGATACAAAAGAATTTAAAGAGTTAAACCCAACAGCTGAAAATATAGCGATAGTAATTTATAAATTACTGCGGCCGCACATTGATAAAAAATTAGATATGCAGGTAAGGCTGTATGAAACACCAAGAAACTTTGTTGAATATCCTGTTGACTAAATTTTAATATTATTTATATGGCTTATAAAAAAATTGAACAGTACGATGAGAAAGTAACTTCAGGATTAATAGGAAGCTATAAGGAAGTACTGGATTTACTGGAAGAAAATTCTAATAGGGAGGGGTTGCAAAAAACACCTGAACGACTGGCCAAAGCTATGCAATATCTTACTCAAGGTTATCAGTTGGATGCACATGCAATCATAAATTCAGCCAAATTTCATGAGCCGGTAAGTGAAATGATTGTGGTAAAAGATATTGAAGTGTATAGCATGTGTGAACATCACATGCTGCCTTTTTTTGGTAAAGCACATATTGCTTATATACCAAACGGGTGGATAACCGGTCTTAGTAAAATAGCCAGGGTGGTGGATGTGTATGCAAAAAGGTTACAGGTGCAGGAAAGGTTGACCGTGGAAATAATGAATGCTATAAAAGAAACGCTGAATCCATTAGGAGTGGCTGTGGTAATTGAGGCCAAGCACTTATGTATGATGATGAGGGGTGTACAGAAACAAAACTCATCAACAACAACTTCAGCATTTGACGGCGAGTTTCAGAAAAATTCGAGCAGGAGTGAGTTCCTCAAACTAATCAGTGCAGATTTGCACTAAACAGTATATTTGCAGTTGCAAAAAAGTTTGGTTGTTGTTCAATCAAACTTTTTTTTTGGGGCGGGGTAAAACAAAGATTTATGAAGCATGCATTTATTTTTCCGGGGCAAGGTTCGCAGTTTCCAGGAATGGGTAAGGAACATTATGAGAACAGTGCTTTCGCAAAAAGGTTGTTTGAGCAAGCCAACGATTTATTGGGCTTTCGTATTTCTGAAATTATGCTGAATGGCAGCGAAGCTGATTTAAAACAAACTAATGTAACGCAGCCTGCGATTTTTTTACATTCTATTATTGCCTATAAAAGTATTGAAAGTGCATCACCGGATATGGTAGCAGGCCATTCGTTGGGAGAATTTTCTGCTTTAGTTGCCAATGGCACATTGAGTTTTGAAGATGCACTGCAATTAGTTTCCATCCGGGCAACAGCTATGCAAAAAGCTTGTAAAGTGACTCCTTCCACTATGGCGGCTGTATTAAACCTGGCTGATGATAAAGTAGAAGCTATCTGTGCAGAAGTACAAAATGAAACAGGTGAAGTGGTAGTAGCGGCTAATTTTAATTGTCCGGGGCAGTTGGTAATCAGTGGTTCAGTAAAAGGGATTGAAATTGCCTGTGAAAGAATGAAAGCGGCTGGAGCTAAAAGGGCATTGGTATTACCGGTTGGTGGTGCATTTCATTCACCACTTATGTTGCCAGCAAAAGAAGAATTGGCAGCAGCCATAGAAGCTACAAAATTTCATTCACCTACCTGTGCAGTTTATCAGAATGTGGTGGCAAAAGGAGTAATGGATAAGGAAGAAATAAAACAAAATCTCGTTGATCAGCTTACTGGTGCTGTTCGCTGGACACAAAGTGTACAGGTAATGATTGCTGACGGTGCTTATAAATTTACAGAGGCCGGCCCCGGTAAAGTATTACAGGGTCTAGTATTAAAAATTAATAAAGAGATGCAAGTGGATGGTGTGAATTGATTCTTAAACATAGATGGAACAGTTAAACCATTCTCCATCCAGTTCTGCGTTATACTTCTTGTAAAAATTTATAGCTGGTTCGTTCCACTTGAGCACCTGCCAGATAATGCGGTTGAATTTCTTTTCTTTGGCTTCTTCAATCAACCGGTCAAATAAGAGCTTACCGATTTTTTTTCCCCGCATGGCTTCTGTTACAATAATATCTTCTAAATACATGGCCTGCCCTTTCCAGGTGGAGTAGCGGATATAGTATAAGGCAAAGCCCTGTATAACTCCGTCCTCTTCTGCAACAAATGCCCACCAAACCGGCTTGTCGCCAAAACCACTTTCAGCAAAATGCTCCAGTGTAACCGTTACATCATCCGGGGCCTTTTCATAAATAGCCAGTTCGGTTACTAATTCTAATAATCTCGGACAATCTTCTTTTTTTGCTCTTCGAATATGTACTGCCATTATTAATTATTAATTTTTGAACCCCGGCCCTTTTACAAATCTTCCCGGTTTATTTCCTGTATGTTCCCCATCTTTCAGCACTTGTACTCCATTTACAAATACATGAAGCATACCTTCGGCATATTGATGTGGTTTTTCAAATGTTGCATTGTCTTTTATTTTTGCCGGATCAAAAATTACAATATCCGCATAGTTACCCGTTTTTATTTCACCCCGATTTTTAATTTTTAAATTTGTAGCGGGTAGTTTTGCCAATTTACGGATAGCTTCCTGTAAAGAAATTAATTTTTCTTTCCGCACATATTTTCCCAACACTCTTGTAAAGTTTCCATAAGCTCTTGGGTGAGCATTTGATTTCAGAAAGATTCCTTCGCTGGTATAGGAACCTTCATCACTGCCAAAAATAAGCCAGGGAATGGATAGCTGTTTTTTCACATTATCTTCATTCATTAAAAAATAAATGCATTCCACTCTTGAACTATCCTTGATAATTAAATCCATAGCTGTTTCTTCAGGCGACTTTCCAAACAGCTTTGCTAATTGCCCCAATGTTTTACCTGTGTATTGTTTTAAACTGTCCTGTTTAAATCCAACTACTAAAATATTTTCTGGTGTCCCTACGGCGTAAAAAAAATTTTCCCACTTACTCGTTTTGGTATTCATTTCTTTTGCCAGTTGTTTCCGGATAACCGGATCCTGCAACCGTTCTCTTAGTTTTCCAAAACCACCATCCTGTAGTGTTGGTGGCATGGTAGCCGTTAATCCTGTGCCACCGGCGATATAAGTGTACATGTTAGCCGTTACATTTATTCCTTCCGCCCTTGCTCTTTCTACTCTTCTTATCACACTGTCCATTTTATTCCAGTTATCTTTTCCGGCTGCTTTTAAATGATAAATTTCAGCATGAATAGCGGCTTCCCTGGCAATCGTTATTAATTCTTCAAGGGCTTCATGCAGCTTATCACCTTCGCTTCGCATATGACTTATATATGAGCCACCATACGATGAAGCAACTTTACATAATTCAATCAGTTCGTTTGTTTTTGCAAAAAAGGCAGGCGGATAAATAAGAGAAGTACCTACACCCATGGCGCCTTCTTCCATTGCCTGCTGCACTAATAACTTCATAGAATCTAATTCGGCAGGGGTGGGGTCACGGTTATCTTCTCCGATTACATACATACGAACCGTAGTAGCCCCTACAAATGACGCCACATTACAACTCACCCCTTTTTTTTCTAAAAAATTTAAATACTCACCCAGTGTATTCCATTCAATTTTATACTTAATATCTGATTGTGATTCCTGCTGTTGTTTTTTCATTGCTTCATTCAGCGGCCCCATGCTCCAGCCTTCACCCATTACTTCCAATGTTACACCTTGGCGGATGTCGCTTTGGCTGCGGCCATCTTCTATCAGGCTTTCAGTGGCCCAGCTAAGCATGTTGATAAATCCGGGAGCTACGGCATTTCCTTTTGCATCAATCTCATTCTCTGCAGATGCCTTGGAAAGATCGCCGATGAAGGCTATCGTATCTTTTTTTATACCAATATTGCCTTTGTAAGGTTCTCCACCATTTCCATCGTATATCAAGCAATTACGGATGATGATATCGTATTCTTTTTTTTGTTTACAGGAAAATAAAAAAAGAATAAAAATGAGGCCGGAAATTTTTTTCATGATTATTTCTTTTTTGGTGCTTTAAATACTCCTTCGGGTTGGATAAAATTGACGGCAGTAACCTCTTCCTTTTCATTGGTTTCAAATTTTACACTGTAGCCACTCAGTACTTTCAGGTTAAACTCATCTTTTTTTACCGGCACCAGTTCATACTCAGGCTGTCCTTCAATAAAGGCATACAATGTTTTTTCTCCATTGATGTAAAACTTTGCCATAGTGCCGGGAGCCAGTTCATACTCACCGGTATATTTTTGAAGTGCCTCTTTTGTGATGTCCATTGATTTTACTTCTTTCACAAATTCAATGTCTTTCACTCCTGTTTCAAATGGAATCGTCAGTTTGCTGATATTTCCTTTTTGATCGGTATAGAAACTTGCCATGAACGAGGCATCTTCCAATGAAGGGTCTTGCGGGAGAGCTTTGAACTGATCGTAATGATAGTGCTCAAACTTAATATCAATACTGTTGAATTTGGAAGACAATTCATTACCCGTTGATTTTATTTCAATGCTGCCGTAACCAGGATTGGTGTAGGTGCCGGCATAATCAGCCAGATCATGAGAAGGTTTTGTATTGAACACATGGCCAATGCTGTCTTTTTTCACCACTGATTTAGCCGCTTCTTTTGCTTTTTGGGCAGCATCCAATTGTGATTTATTCCAGTTGCGGTAGGGAAGCTTCAACATTCTGTCCGCAATAAAATTTCTGATAACAGCAACCGGTGGTCCCTGGTTGCTTACTACAAAAATGCCGATACTGTCACTTGGAAAAAAACCGGTGGAGGAAATAAACCCATCAATGCCACCACCATGTTCTACCCGGTAATGCCCACGGTAACTGCTGATACCCCAGCCTAATCCATACCCGGTTATATGCACATCCGAATTTTCAGTGCCGGGCAATCCACCACCAGTTGCCATTTGTATTGTCATCGCTTCGCTGCGGTATGCAGATGGAATAATTTCTTTACCATTACATTTTCCATTATTGATCCAGGTCATCAGCCATTTGGCCATATCTTTTGCGCTGCTGTTGATGGAACCTGCCGGTCCCATCGCATCTATATTTCTGTAAGCAATAGCTTTAATAGAAGAATCAGTACTTGCATAAGCCAGCGAATGATCGACAGACTTCTCCATGTCTTTGGTAGAAAGATTAGTGTTATCCATCCCCAATGGTTTCAGAATTTTCTCTTTCATGTTTTCTTCCCAGCTTTTTCCCGTCACTTTTTCTATTACTGATCCTTGTGCCAGAAACATAAAATTATTATACTGCCATCTTTCCCTCAATGCTGCGGTTGGCTCCATATATTCAATTCTTTCCAGCAATTCATTACGGGAAGCCCAGGATGCATACCATGACATGTCATGCCGGGGAAGACCGGTACGGTGGCACATCATATCCCGCAGTGTTGCATGGGTATTGGTGTATTCATTCTGAAATTTTAGTTCGGGTAAATAATTGCGGACAGGTTTATCTAAATCCACTTTACCATCAGTGTTCAGCATACCGAGAATAGATGCAGTGAAAGCTTTGGTACAAGAGCCAATAGCAAACTGTGTGTTTTCAGTAACCGGTAATTTTTTATCAATATCACGGTAACCAAAGCCCCCTGTGTAAATCACTTTCCCTTTTTCCACTACAGCAATGGAAACACCCGGAGCATACCAGTCTTTTAAAACTTTTGTTACAAGAGTATCCAGACCTTTCAGTCTTGGGTCGGTTGGCGGTTGTGCTGTTAAAGTGAAAAAAAAGAATTGAATAATAAACAGAAGATGAATTTTTCGCATAGCAGTTATTTTATAAAATGATAAGTGTAGTAAAACTAGATTGGTAAGGGAAAGTTACTGATAAATAATACCAGGAAAAACGATTTTAAGCCAGTGAATGATTAAGATCATTAATAATATCCTGTAAATTTTCAATTCCCACATTCATTCTAATCAATCCGTCAGTGATGCCATATTTTTCTTTTTCTTCTTTTGGCACACTGTAGTGTGTCATTGATGCGGGGTGGGAGAGTAGTGAATCACAAGTGCCAAGTGAAACAGTTCTCACACACATTTTAAGCTTATTCAAGAAGTCTATACCACCCTGGAAACCGGTTTTCAATTCAAAGCTTAACATGGCTCCCGGATGCCTCATCTGTTTCATTGCTGTGTAATAGTCAGGGTGAGATGTAAGTCCGGTATAGTTCACGTTGCTAACCACCGGATGTTGTTCTAAGAAATTTGCCACTTCCATTGCATTATGACAATGACGTTCCATTCGTAGTTCTAATGTTTTCATTCCTTGTATTAACAGGAAAGCATCAAAGGCGTTGGAGTTGCCACCCAGCAAACGGTGCATTTTGGTAGCAGTTGTTTTCATAAAGTCAATATCCTTTCCCAATAAAATACCGCCAATGGCAGTGCCATGACCATTTAAAAACTTGGTGGTGGAGTGAACGATAAAATCTACATTGTATTGAAAGGGTTGTTGCAGGTACGGTGTGGCAAACGTATTATCACAAGCTACGATGCAGTTGTATTGTTTCGCCAACTTACTGAGTTCATCAATATCCACACACTGAATGGTGGGGTTAGCCGGCGTTTCCAGGTACATCATTTTGATAGTCGGGTCGGCTTTTAATATTGCTTTTGCGTTATTCAAATTCCTCAGATCTGTAATAATAGCTGTGATATTGAATCCGGGCAGAATGCTATTCACCATTTCATTAGTTCCACCATATAAAGAGTAATGAGTGATAATCTTGTCACCTGGCTTTAATGTGGCCAGCATTAGCGTTGCGATAGCTGCCATACCGGATGAATGAAGAATACCCTTTGCTTCAATGCCCAATCCAAATGTTTCCAATGCAGTAATCTTCTCCTCTGCTTCTGTTATAGTGGGGTTTCCCCAGCGACCGTAGATATAACCTTCTTCTTGTCCGCTGAAGCGGCGCATGCCCTGTTCCGCATCATCAAACACATAGGTGCTGCTTGCATAGATGGGAACTAAATGTGCATAATTAGGATCCTGTTTATGTCCGCCATGCACAGCCAGCGAACTCCAGCCAGTTAGTGGAAAACTTTTATCCATTTTAAAATTTTGGAAGTGGAAATTTGAAAAAACGAATCATTTCAAAAGTAACTGATTTCATCCTTTTAACCACCACCATGAAAGAACTATTAAAGCAGTATGCTGCCTATAACATTTGGGCAAGCCAAAAGATATTGGATGTTATCCTTGCTTTGCCTGAAGAAAAGCAATTAGCAGAAGTGCCAAGCAGTTTTACCAGCCTGTTTAAAACCGTTTTGCACATGCTCGATGCAGAAAACATCTGGTGGCAGCGGATGAAAATGCAGGAGCGGATTGTTGTTCCCAGCGAGAACTTTGCAGGAACTATGCAAGAACTGGCAAGCACCTTATTGCAGCAATCAAGGCAATGGGAAGAGTGGGTGGCCAGTGCATCGGATTTGTCGCTGGAACATGTGTTTCAGTATTATAACAACAAAAAAGAACATTTTAAAATGCCCGTTTACCAGATGATTCATCATGTATTTAATCATGGCACTTATCACCGGGGGCAACTAATCAATATGCTGCGCCAGTTGGGAATAGAGAAGCTGCCACAAACGGACTTTTCATTTTGGACAAGGAGTAAAAAATAATTAGCATTTTCTTATGTAAAACTTTTCCTTCCTTCATCTACTCTTAAAACGAGTGATTATGAGAAAATTTTTACTCCTTATTCTTCCCCTGTTATTATTGCAGCCCAGGTTTGGTTTTTCGCAACTATTAAATGGCCGGGTATTGAATGAAAGCGGTGGCAATGCTGCCGGGGTAACAGTTCAGTTTCAAAATAAATCCAATAAAATAAGTACCAATGCAGACGGTACATTTAAAATAATGGCAACCAGACTGCCGGACACCCTTGTTTTTTCTGCCGTTGGTATGGAATCCTATAACGTAGTTATTACGGAGAAAAATATTAAAGACCCCAACTTTGAAGTAGTGCTGTTGAATAAAAGGAAGGCAATGGATGAAGTGGTGTTAACATCAATGGGGGCGGCACGGCAAAGAAAGGAGTTAGCATATTCTACCGTCACATCAAAGCCGGATAGATTACTTGAAAAGGTTGCGGGAGTTGAAGTTGGCAGTAGATATCCTTTATCATATGAGCCACTGACAGTGAGGGGATCTGGCACTATATCATCCCCATCTGTTTACATAGAGGCATCTAAATTTTTTTCCAGAGACACCAACATCACACCCGGTACAGGTGCAACGGCCAAATTAAAAATAATAACAGCCGGAGAAGTAAATGATTTCAATAAATGGAAAATGTGGGAAGATTACACGGAAAATGAATTTAAGTCATTGAGTGTATTCTGGGGAATGAAATCAAACAACCGGTATAGTGTTCAGGTTACTGATAAAAAACACAATGCTGTGATGAATGAAGAGGTGTTTCTTATCAATAAAACTTCTAAGGATACTGTTTGGAGAACTTTTACCGATAATACCGGCAAGGCAGAATTATGGGCTGGCTTTTTTAAAGATAGCATTGGAAAAAACGATTATTTTATTACTGACCGTTCCGGGAATGCAGTGAATAGTCCCTCTGAATTTTCGCAGGGGATAAACCTGCTGGTGGTTGACAAATCCTGCCAGATTTCTTATGATGTGGACATTGCTTTTGTAGTGGATGCCACCGGCAGTATGGGTGATGAAATTGAATTTCTGAAACTGGAGTTGGAAGATGTGATTCGAAATACAATGGAACAACACAAGTCTCTTTCCTTAAGAGCCGCTTCTGTTTTTTACAGAGATAAAAGAGATGAATACCTGACAAAGAAAGTATCGTTTAACGACGACCTGCTGAAAACACTCAATTTTATCAAACTGCAAAATGCTCTTGGCGGAGGCGATTTTCCCGAAGCGGTGGAGGATGCACTGGCAACAGCATTAGATAGTCTGCAATGGAATAAGAACACCCGGACAAAACTGCTCTTCTTAATTCTTGATGCCCCACCACATAATGAAGCAAAAGAAAAAATACGGCTACTTACATTGAAAGCAGCAGCCATGGGTATCCGCATTGTTCCTATTGCCTGTAGTGGTACAGATAAGTCAACAGAGTTTCTGTTGCGGTCTATGGCTTTAGCCACTAACGGCACTTACACTTTTCTTACTAATCACAGTGGCGTAGGCAATAGTCATATCGAACCAACTACAGATAAGTATGAAGTTGAATTGCTGAATAACCTGCTGCAAAGAATTATCGGGCAATTCCTGTATGCAAAAGATTGCAGTAAAGATGAAACACAACAAGTGGAGCAACCCAATACAAGACAACCGGATAATATTCTATCTGTAAAACTTTATCCCAATCCAACCAACGGAAAATTTACTATTGAAAGTAATAAGGATATCAAGGAAATTTATATAGCAGATTTTAGTGGCAAGCTTTTGATGAAACTCTCTGTTGCAGATAAAAAAGGAAGATGGCAGGTGGATATTGGAAATTATCCTTCCGGAGTTTATTTAGTGAAGTATATCACTGCTGATAACAAATGGGGAGCAGAGAAAGTTATTTTGATGCGATGATCAGAAACCCCACTTAACCAGCGTAGCTCCCCAGGTAAACCCACCACCGAAGGCGGCTAAAACGATTTTATCACCTTTTTTCAACCGGCTTTCCCATTCCCATAAACAAAGAGGAATCGTAGCAGCGGTAGTGTTCCCGTATTTTTCAATATTGATCATCACTTTTTCTTTGGGTAGTCCCATCCGGCTGGCCGTAGCATCAATAATTCTCAGGTTAGCCTGATGTGGAATCAGCCAGGCAATATCATCGCCGGTCAGATTATTTCTTTCCAATAATTCTGCACTTACATCGGCCATTCCTTTTACAGCAAATTTGAAAACAGATTTTCCTTCCTGAAAAGCATAATGCTCTCTTGCCATTACCGTTTCAATAGTGGCCGGCTTTTTTGAACCACCGGCTTTCATATGCAGGAACTGGCAACCGCTGCCATCACTTCTTAAAATAGAATCCTGAATTCCATAACCATCTTCATTTGCTTCTAATAAAACAGCCCCGGCCCCGTCACCAAAAAGGACACAGGTATTTCTGTCGCTATAATCAGTAATTGCACTCATTTTATCTGTGCCAACCACTACTACTTTTTTATAACGGCCACTTTCGATAAATGCAGCCCCGGTAGTAACACCATATAAAAAACCAGAGCAGGCAGCCTGTAAATCAAAACCAAAAGCATTTTTTGCCCCGATTTTGTCACAGATAATATTTGCTGTAGCGGGAAAAACCATGTCCGGTGTAACGGTACAGCAAATAAGACAATCTATTTCCAATGGGTCAAGGCCTCTTTTTTTGCACACTTCAAGCACTGCCGGCGCACCCATATCGGAACTGCCTTTACCCTCACCCTTTAATATTCTTCTTTCTGAAATACCAGTACGGGTACGTATCCATTCATCATTGGTATCCACCATTTTTTCCAAATCAAAATTGGTCAGCTTGTCTTCAGGAACATAGCCTCCAATGGCAGTAATGGCAGCCGTTATTTTTTTACTCATGCGGTGTAGGTATTAGAATAAAAGTGGTCAAAGTTAATGGAAAGTCATTAGTCTTCAGTGGGGAGTCAGGAGTCGTGAATTAAAGGAACGAATGTCTATAAGAACAGAGACTTGCGACTCCTGACTACCGACTAACAACTCCCGACTCTTCTCTCTTTTCCCTATTTTCGCAACCTATGATAGCTTACCTGAAAGGAGAATTTGTGCACAAGAGTCCGGCGGTGGTGCAGGTGGAGGTAAACGGGGTGGGGTATGAAGTACAGATAAGTCTGAACACCTACTCAAAAATTCAACATTTAGACAAAGGGTTGTTGCATACCAGTCTCCTTATCCGGGAGGATGCTCACATTTTGTATGGTTTTTTTGAACTGGCCGAAAAAGAAATGTTTCAGCATTTATTCAGTGTTTCGGGAATTGGAGCATCAACTGCCAGAGTTATGTTGTCTTACATGAAACCTGACGAACTGGCAAGAGCCATTATTCAGGGTGATACAAGGACATTAGAAGGTATAAAAGGCATAGGAAAAAAAACGGCAGAAAGGATGGTGCTGGAGCTAAGAGATAAACTGGCTAAAAACCCACTGGAAACAAATATTTCGCCTATGATAAACAATACTTTGCAACAGGATGCGTTAAATGCTCTAACCGCTCTGGGTATCAATCGTCTGGCCGCTGGACAGGCCCTCGAAAAGACCATGGCAGCCAATCCAAACTTACCTGTTGAGGAACTGATAAAAAAAGCACTTCGTACTCTCTAATTCCACTATTTTCAGGTAACTAATTGATGGAGAAAAAACATTGAACCTTAAGACTGCTCATATGTTCCGTACACTGGTAGTTTTTGCCATTGTGCTTGCCTCTTTTACACAGGCAAACGCAGGTTATTACAATAACACCCCCAACGACAATAAAGGCTTTTATACAGACACTACCCGTCCTACTCCCATCCAGGACAGGTATGGTGATCCATATACATATCCTAACCGTAATACATTTGATTTCAGGGATACCGGGTTTATAAAACGGACTATCGAGTACGATCCAAAGACTAAACAATACTACATTATTGAAAAAATAGGCAACAGGTATTACCGTACCCCCACCTCATTCAGCATGGATGAGTTTGTCCGCTTACAGGGCAGAAAAGATGAAGCAGACTATTTCAAGAAAAGAGCCGCCCTGCTTTCTAATATGAACAGACGGTTGTATAAACCCAAGTTCAGGATTACGGATGATTTGTTTAACCGCATCATGGGTGTGGGCCCCGATGGAAAGGTTAAGATTGATATTAAACCTTCCGGCTATGTTGATTTTTTGGCCGGCTACCAAGGGCAGAATATTAAAAATCCAACACTTCCGGAAAGAGCAAGAAAAAATGGTGGTTTTGATTTCAACATGAACTCTCAGTTCCAGGTGGATGCAAATATTGGTGACAAATTAAAATTGCCAATCAATTACAACACTCTGGCCAATTTTAATTTTGAAAACCAGTTGAAATTAGATTACCATGGCAAGGATGATGAGATTATAAAACAATTCCAGGCGGGTAACACCAACTTTGCTTCAAAAGGAACGTTGATACCCGGTGCCCAATCTTTATTCGGATTAAAAACACAATTACAATTCGGAAAACTTTTTGTTACCACGGTGCTGGCCAATCAGCAATCACAACGACAGACACTTGGTTTGTCGGGTGGTTCTGCTGCACAGAATTTTATTTTAAAAGCGGATGAGTATGATGAGAACCGTCACTTCCTGATGGCACAATACTTCCGGAATAATTATAATAAGGCAATGAAGCAACTGCCGGTTGTTAACTCAGCCGTGCAGATACAGCGATTAGAAGTATGGGTAACGAACAGAAACGGAGCTACCACTGATACGAGAGATATTGTTGGCTTTATGGATTTGGGAGAAAATGCTCCTTACAGTTCTACATTAGTGGGTACAGCCAGTACATTACCCCAAAACAGTTCTAACAATCTGTATTCAAAATTACTCACCAATCCAAATGCCCGTAACTCTTCTTTAGTGCAAAACACACTGACAGCGGCTCCCTTTAATCTTTTGCCGGTGCAGGATTTTGAAAAAACATTTGCAAGAAAATTACAACCTTCCGATTATTCCTTCAACCAACAGATTGGTTTCCTTTCACTCAATCAGCCATTGCAACCGGATGAAGTGGTGGGTATCGCTTATCAATATACTTATAATGGAAAGGTGTTCCAGGTGGGTGAATTTTCAACAGACGTTACACCGGACACATCGGGTGCTTCTCAAAGAGTACTATTCCTGAAGTTATTAAAAGCCACCTCACAGCGTACCAATCTTCCAATCTGGGATCTGATGATGAAGAATGTATATTCAGTAGGATATGGTCAGTTGGAAAGAGTGGATTTTAAACTGGATTTGCTGTATGAAGAGCCAAGCCTTGGCGAAAAAAGATATTTACCTGCGGATAGTGTAATTGCCATTTATAAAGGCCAGCCACTTTTGTCATTAGTAAATCTTGACAGGCTGAATAATCAGAACGACCCTCAACCGGATGGGGTGTTTGATTATTTAGAAAACTATACAGTCATTTCACCGCAGAGCCGTGTCATCTTCCCGGTGCTGGAACCTTTCGGTCATGACCTTGATTATGTTTTTTCTACCCAGGATCGCAGAAACCGGTTTCTATATTATCCTTTATATGATACTATCAAAGCCATTGCACAGACGTATGCCAATCTTAACCGGTTTAAATTGGTGGGCAAGTCCAAATCATCTGGTTCAGCCAGCGGTGGTAGCAGCGATTATCAATTGGGATATAATATTCCCCGTGGCTCGGTGTCTGTTACAGCAGGCGGACAAACGCTGCAGGAAAATGTTGACTACGAAATTAATTATGATCTCGGAACGCTGCGGGTAACCAACCAGGCTATCATCAATTCCGGTATTCCCGTAAATATTCAATTTGAAAATAACCAGGCATTTGGCCTGCAGCAAAAAAGTTTTCTCGGCCTCCGGCTTGATTATATTGCCAATAAAAAATTGACACTTGGCGCAACGATTGTTAAACTAAGTGAACGGCCATTCTTTGTAAAACAGTCTTATGGCGACGATCCAATAAAGAATGCCATGTACGGGGTTGATGTTGACTATCGCAATAACCTTCCACGTCTTACAAAATGGTTAGATAAACTTCCGTTTTATTCTACCAAGGCCATGTCTTCTATTACAGCTTATGCAGAAGCTGCTTTATTAGACCCCGGCCATCCCAAACAAATTAATGGTGCAGACAAAACAGGCCAGATATATATTGACGATTTTGAAGGAACAAGAGCCGGTATTGATCTTCGGTTCCCTTTAATCAGCTGGACAATGGCTTCAATTCCACAAGGTAACAATGGCCCCAATGGATTATCCCGTTTATTTCCCGAGTCACAGTTTAATGACAGTCTTGTAAGTGGATACAATCGGGGAAAAATTGCCTGGTATAATATTGAAACCCAATTACAGGAAAGACGAAGCTCTAACAACCCGTTAAGCGGTAACCTGGCAGAGTTATCGAAACCCGAAACAAGACAGGTATTTCAAAAAGAAATTTTCCCAAAAAGAAGCACACAGTTTGGCGAAGGTCTCCTGACAACATTCGATCTTGCTTTTTATCCGAAAGATAAAGGGCCTTACAATTTTGAATACAGAAACAGCAGGGTAAATGCAAATGGAAAGCTTACTAACCCAAAACAGGCATGGGGTGGATTGATGCGTAATATTGATCAGACCGATTTCGAAACCGGCAATATTGAGTACATAGAATTCTGGTTGCAGGATCCGTTTATTTCGCCCCGTTTTAATCCGGCTGGCGGCCAGTTGTATTTCAACCTCGGTACTATTTCGGAAGATATATTAAGAGATGGCCAGCGGCTTTATGAAAATGGATTGAGGACACCAACGAATAATGCTGTATTGGATTCAAGCACCAAATGGGGGCAAACACCTGCAAACCCGTTACAGGTTACTAATGCATTCAGCAATGAACCAAGTGATAGAATTTACCAGGATGTGGGTTATGATGGATTGCAGGATGTTGATGAGAAAAGAAGATTTAAAACTAATTACTTAGACCCATTAGGTACCAATTTTGGCATCGGTTCCCCTATTTATCAAAAGGCTTTACTTGACCCATCAGCAGATAATTTTGTACCGTACCGTGACCCTGCATTTGATGCAACACCGGTTACAGGAATTTTACAACGCTATAAAAACATTAATAATCCGCACGGCAATTCGCCTATCAGCGAAAATAACACCGAGTTTATAAATGCCTTTACACAATATCCTGATGCAGAAGAACTAAATCGGGATAACACCATGAATGAGGTGGAAGAATATTTCCAGTATAAAGTGGACATAAAGCCGAACATGAGTTCAGGGTCTAATTTTATTACAGACATAAGAACTCCAACGGTCATTTTAGCTGATGGAACTACCCGTACAGAAAAATGGTATCTCTTCCGCATACCAGTGGCGCAATATGATTTGAAAGTGGGTAACATCCCCGATTTTAAATCCATCCGTTTTATCAGGATGTTTGTTAACGGATTTGAAGATTCAGTAGTAATGCGGTTTGGTAAATTGGAATTAGTCCGCAACCAGTGGAGAAAGTTCAGAAATGAAATAGATTCCAGCGGCATGTACACTACACTTCCTGTTCCCGACCCAACTACCGTGAATGTGCTGGCGGTAAATATTGAAGAAAACGATCAGCGGCAGCCGATACCTTACCGCATTCCACCGGGTATAGAAAGACAACAGCAACTGAGCAATAATAACGTAGCCCTGTTCCTGAATGAGCAGTCTATCAGCATGCAGGTATGTGGTCTTCCACAATTTGATGCAAGAGGTGTTTTCAAAACATTTAATATGGATATGCGTCAGTATGGAAAACTGAGTATGTTCATTCATGCTGAATCAGCTGGGGGCACAACAATTGATGATGGCGACATGAATGGTGTAGTCCGGATAGGAAATGATTTTTCCGGTAACTATTATGAAATAAAAATTCCATTAAAAATAACGCCGCCAGGTACTACTGACTCATTAAAAATATGGCCGGACGTAAATAATCTTGATTTTGACCTTAGTGAGTTGACTGATCTTAAATTCAGAAGAAATGCTTCGGCTGTTCCACCATCACAATATTATAAGGAAACAAAGTCTGACGGAAGATCGTATGCCATCATTGGCAACCCAAATCTTGGCGAGGTAAAAGGCATGTTGATGGCGGTGGAGAATGTAAAACAGGAAACCATTTGCACCGAAGTATGGTTTAATGAACTTCGTTTTTCAAAATTAGATGAAGACGGGGGATGGGCAGCACTGGCAAGGGCAGATATCCGGTTGGCAGATCTTGGATCAATTTCATTTAGCGGAACAGCAAGGAGTAAAGGCTTTGGCACACTGGAGCAACGGGTAAATGAAAGAAGCCGGGAAGATGTTTATACGTTTGATGTATCGGCCAACATTGAGGCAGGAAAGCTATTACCTAAAAAATTAGGAATACAGATACCGGTGTATGCAGGCATCAGCCAGATACATAAAACGCCGGAGTACGATCCTTATGCATTGGATTTGAAACTGAAAGAGGTGCTGAAAGCAGCACCAACTGATAAAAGAGATTCTATCCGGACTGACGCAAAGGATATTACTACTATCAGAACACTCAACTTAACGAATGTAAAAAAATTAAAGACCGATGGTAAGCGACCTAAAATCTGGAGTGTAACCAATTTTGATTTCAACTATTCTTATATTCAGACGCTAAGTCATAATCCGCTTATTGAACTTGATGAAATGAGGCGTACCCGTGGAGCTTTAGGCTACACTTATTCTCCTCAGACAAAACCATTTGAGCCGTTTAAGAAATTGATTAAATCAAAATCGAAATGGCTGACATTGATTAAAGACATTAATTTTAATTATGCCCCTTCTCAAATTTCTTTTAAGGCAGATGTGTTTCGCCAGTTTGGTGCCACAAGGGTAAGAAATGTTGGCGGCGGGCCGTACAAGATACCGGAGACCTACAACAAGTATTTTACCTTCGACAGGTACTACATCATGCAATGGCCTTTAACCCGTTCTATCTCCATTGACTTTATGGCCACTAATAATGCACGGATAGATGAACCGTTTGGCCGCATTGACGATAAAATAAAAAAGGATTCTGTTAAGAGTAACCTGTTTAAAGGTGGAAGAAACACCAATTATCGCCAGGAAGCAACGGTAACTTATAATGTACCTACCAATAAAATTCCTTTACTGGATTGGACAACACTCCGGGCCAGTTACAATACTAAATACAACTGGCTGGCTGGTTCTTTGTTGGCAAGAACAGCGGAAGTAAACCTGGGTAATACGTTAGCCAATACACAGACAAGAACCATCAACAGCGAATTGAAGTTTGAAGAACTATATAATAAATGGAGATTTCTGAGAGCAGTAAACACTAATGCTTCTCCCAGCCAACAGCAACCGGGAAACGGTGACAAAGATGGTGATGGTAAGAAAGGCAAAAATAAAAAAGGCGACGGTGTAAAAAGTAGTGATGATGGAAAAGGTACTATTACAGCGACCCCAAAAGCTGATAACCCGCAGCAGGTAAACACCGGCGGTGGCGTGGTAAGAATGGATACTATCAGAAACAAGAAGGGAAAAATTATCAGGATAAAAAAAATAAAGGAGAAGAAAGTAAAAGAAAAGAAAAATCCAAATGAGCTGCCCGAAATCGGCAACCTGCCTAAATTCTTCTTACGGCTTATCACCTCTTTAAAAAGAGTGGGTATTCAGTACACCGAAGATTTTGGAACAACACTGCCGGGCTATATGGATAGCACCAAATTAATAGGGTATAATCCGAAAAGCCGCCAACCGGGCTTTGGATATATTTTTGGATACCAGCCGGATACCAGCTGGATAAATAATTTTGGGGCTAAGGGATTACTTTCAAATGATTCATTGGTATCTGCAATGATTCAGCAACGCTACAATCAGCGGCTGAATATTACTGCACAGGTCAGCCCTTTCCGTGATTTCAATATTGATATTAATCTGGACAAAACTTACGACAAACAATATTCAGAATTATTTAAGGACATTGACGGTGCCCCCGGCCCTGCAAAACTTGAAAGACTTAATCCTTATGCACTCGGAAGTTTCTCTGTTAGTTATATTTCATACCAGACATTGTTCACAAAATTTGATCCCGAGATTCTTTCTCAAACATTTAATGAGTTTCAGAATAACCGGGAGATACTTTCAAAAAGACTGGCAGGATTGAATAATTATCAGGGTGGCGTTGTTGACCCTAATGATCCTAAATATTTTAAAGGCTATGGCCGCTATGCACAGGATGTAGTGATACCATCATTCCTTGCGGCGTACACTAAAAAAGATCCTAACACTATCAGTCTTATTAAGAATAGCAACCCGAACCTGCGGGCAAATCCGTTCTCCGGCATCATACCTAAGCCTAACTGGACGGTTACTTACAATGGCTTGAGCAGGTTGCCCGGACTGGATAAGATATTTACAAACTTTAGCATCCGTCATGGATATCACAGTACGTTTAGTATGAACAGCTTCAACACTGCACTATTGTTTGCTGATCCGTTCCGAATTGGTTATCCTTCATTCAGGGACACATTAACAGGTAATTATATTCCTTACTTCCTTGTTCCTAACATTACTATTATGGAGGCTTTTGATCCGTTGATTGAAGTGGATATGACATTTACCAATCAACTGACAATGAGATTTGAATACAGAAAAAGTCGTCAACTCAGTTTGAGTCTTATTGATTACCAGTTAGCGGAAAACCGTTCTACCGAAGTTACTTTTGGTTTCAACTGGCGACAGAAAGGGGTACCGCTTATTAAGAAACTGCCGTTTATGAAAGGCAAGCTGGATAACGATGTTACTTTCAGATTCGACTTTAGCCTGCGGGATGATGCTACGGCCAATAGTAAATTGGATCAGAATCAATCCTTTGGCACCGCCGGACAAAAAGTTATCCGCATTGCACCTTCAATAGACTATATCGTCAATAACAGGGTAAGCATTAAATTATACTTTGAGCAAAACCGCAACATTCCGAAGATCAGCACTTCTTTCCCGATTACGAACACAAGAGGGGGTTTACAGGTAAGGATATCGCTGGCGCAGTAAGATTGTTGCATTACATAACGTACTTGTTGAGTTGACAAAGCAGTAAGATTCTTACTGCTTTGTTGTTTTGCATAACCTTTAGGGAATTTCAGATTAACCGTGTCACAGGATAACAAAGCTCTCATGTCTTGCAGCTTTTTTCTTCAACGAAACTTCTTTGTATTCGAATAGGTACAGATTCTGTACAATGCACAAAAAATCCCGGCCAAAAAGACCGGGACTTCTATTTATCAACTATTTTTTCTTAAGGAATTTGAGAAGAAGGTACAGGAGCAACAGCACCCACATCAGCACCTGTTCTTTTAAACATCATCACATAACCACATAAATTCTTTTTCTTTTGTTTATTTACCTGTACTGTTTTCATCATGTGAAATTCTGAACCCTTTGGTACATAAGAGAAGACAATTACATTACCATCAATATCCCCCCACTTTTTCTGGCGAAAGATAACCTGTCGCTCACTCCAGTCATACATCCTTACCTCATACAGCCTGGAACTATAATCGCCAATGAAAACAAACTGGTACCAGGATCCCTCACTAAGCGGAACGATAACCGGCATTTCATACTCACTCTCCATATTGATAGAGGCTTCTTTTAACAGCATATAACCGTCTTTACCATATAAATCTTTCAGACTATCAACTTGTTTGCTGATCAAATCATTGCTGCAGGATTGAAGACGGATAACATCCTTATCTTTTTGTGAAAACCCGGTGAGGCCGAAAAGGGCAAGGGCTGTAAGTAACAGAAACGGTTTTTTCATAACAGTATTCAGGTGGTATTGGAAGTGTGTCATAAATATAGTTGATGGTTTTCCGGGGTTTAAATTTTAAACCGAAAATTTTCCATTTCAGGTACATTTTCGCAGGGATTCTACGGCAAGTTTCAGGCCAATGGCAGGGAGAGGATTGAAGTGGGTACAAAGTAGGGCATTTAAAACGGAGTTCCACCTTTTTTGACATTAATCAAGGCGCAGGTTGCCGGTTAAAGAAAATACCGTTGGCCTGCTGTGTGCAGGTAATGGATAAATCGTTAATACAGACATGTGGCGGCAAGGAGGCGCAATAGTAAATTACTTCTGCCACATCCGCCGCAGTCAGTGGCTTCAGTCCGTCATATATTTTTTTAGCCGTGCCTTCATCACCTTTAAAACGAACCAACGAAAATTCAGTTTCTGCCGCACCGGGATTAATAGAAGTTACTTTGATGTTATGCCGTAGCAGATCTATCCGCATGGCTTCACTAAGGGCATTTGCGGCAAACTTGGTGGCGCAGTACATATTTCCTTTCTCATACACATCTTTTCCGGCCACGGAACCCATATTGATAATATGACCTTGTTTTCTTTTCGCCATTATTTGTGATACAGCTTTGGCTACATACATAAAACCTTTTACGTTGGTATCAATCATTGTATTCCAGTCGCTGAGGTCGGCTTCCTCAAAATAATCTCTGCCCAGTGCAAGCCCTGCATTGTTAATCAATACATCAATGGCCTGCCAATCTGCCGGTAGGTTTTGTATAGATTCGAGTACCAGCTTTTCGTCTTGTACATCAAAAGGCAATTGCAATACCGCCACATTATATTTTTTCTCCAGGGCATCAGCCAACGTTTGCAGGCGGTCTGTTCTTCTCCCATTCAGGATAAGATCATATCCGTTAGCTGCAAATTTATAAGCACAAGCTTCACCAAATCCTGCGGTGGCGCCGGTGATGAAAACGATTTTTTGCATGATTAGGTTTATTGTTTCGCTAAGATAGAAGATATTTTTCTCGCCAAGACGCAAAGGCGCAATGGGAAGCATGAAATTTAAATTGTAAGTATATTCAACGCAAATTTTTATTATGGAAGAGAACGAGATTGCCAGAATGGTAGTTGATACCGCATTCCGGGTTGATAAAGAGTTAGGCCCGGGATTGTTTGAGTCAGTTTATGAATCTGTTTTAGAGCATGAGCTTACAAATGAATATGGATTGCTTGTTCTGTGCCAACCAACCCTTCCGGTAATTTGGAAGGACATAAAACTTGATTTGGGATTTAAGCCAGACTTGATTGTTGAGAACTAAGTAATTATTGAATTAAAATCTGTTGAAACAATTGCTCCGGTACACTATAAACAACTACTGACCTATCTTAAACTAACCAATATAAAATTGGGCTTGCTTATCAACTTTAATGAAGCACTGATTAAAAATGGAATTAAAAGAGTTGTAAATGGCCTTTGATTCTTATTTGCGCCTTAGCGTCTTTGCGGGCAACTTTTGTATTCTTTTTTTTCGCCTGTACGAGAAATTCTTTACCTGATAAGAGTGACTGTTCCCTTCAGGAAAACCGGCTTACCAGTATAATCAACAGCACTTACCATCCAGACAAAAACACCAGTGTCCTGGGTTCTGCCGCTGATGGTGCCATCCCATCCGGCTCTGTCAACAGTAGTAGTAAATACTAACTGACCCCAGCGATTGTAAATGCTGAAGTATTTTATTTGCTTAATGCCAACAGATATCGGATAGATTTTATCATTCTTTCCATCGTTATTGGGCGTAAAGGCAGTGGGAACAAAAATGGTTGGTTTTACTTTATAAATCCTGACGATAACAAAAGCAGAATCGGTACAACCTGCCACATCAGAAACAATCAGTTTATATCTCACACTATCTACAGAGCCATTATAAACGCCAATCGGATTATAAACAGTGGGGTTTGTTAAACCGGTAGGCGGACTCCATAGATAATTAAGGCCACCGCTACCATTAAATTGTAATGGCTGGCCTACTACCACAACGGTATCACGGCCGGCATAGGCTCTTACTCTTGG
>JANNCC010000195.1:0-2130 GCA_031386125.1 Chitinophagaceae bacterium | reverse complement strand
GTTTACGGCAGTTATAAATTACTTGGAGATTCTGCCATAATTATTTCTACATCATTGCCTGAAACAAAAACAAAAGAAGTTTTTTTATCCGGTAACCTTTACAGAACAGTAAGTTTTATTGATGGGCAATGGGTTGGTTCTTCAAAACAGAAGGGATGTTTTTTCCTGCAAAAACAATTTCCTGTTACCGATCTCTGATTATTTTATTTTGTTTCCTTACTTTTTCCTGCTGGTTTATTTAACAGATAAATACATTTCACGCAAAGATCGCAAAGAAGCAGCGGCGCAAAGAATACAAAAAATGTTTTTATTTCACTCCGGTATCACTCAGTTCTATATCCTGAAAACATTTCTTCACCAGTATTTCGAAGGATAAAAAAAATCCCATACGTCAAATAACGGATGGGATTAATAAAAAATATTTTACAACATTACCAGTTCACCATCACTTTTCCATTCGCCAACTGACTGCCTTTATCATCCCCTACTATTACATAATAAATTCCCCGCTGTGCCGGCCTTATATCAATGCTCATCAATGTATAAAATCCAATAACCGGGAATTTTGCATTATACACTTTAGACCCTTTTGAATCATACACGGTTGCGGTTCTTGTTGTACTTGTTCCGCCATTGTTATAATAAGAAACAGTAAACTGTCCATCATTCGGACTTGGGAATATGAACACTTTATTACTTATTGCTGCAGATATAGTAACTATCGCCGACTGATTAGTACAAGTGAGGCCAACTGCAAATGTCTCTTGTATTCTCACCTGGTAGGCACCTAATCTGCTTATATCAGCTTTATATGTATTGCCAGTATTCGTCAACGCTCCTGCATCTTTAATCCAGCTCGTTGTTAATGTACCCCCTGCTGATGCACTTGGCGTGGCAGTTAAAGTGGTGCTTTGACCCGGCAATAAAGTAGTTAACGTAACTGCAGTTAAAACCACTGTTGGTAATTGACGTACCGCTAGTAATGCAACTCCTGAAGTAGCAGGAACGGTACATGTTGCATTGGATAACTGGCAACGGAATCTGTTATTATTAGCTGCTACCGTTGCGCCGGACAATGTATACGTAGCCGCAGTAGCGCCTGCGATATTTGCCCAGGTGGTACCACCATCTGTACTTAACTGCCATTGATACAGAATACCGGCTCCATTACCAGCCACTGTAAAGCTTGGGTTACTTCCTGAGCATATTGTCTGATCGGTGGGCTGCGTTGTTATTGTTACCGCTGAGCCAACAGAAAGTAAAGCACAGTTAGATGTAGCAGCCGGCGTACAAGTGCCACTTACTATACAACGATATGCATATCCATTCATAGAAACCGGGGCAGCAGTAATCGTAAGTGCTGCCGTTGTGGCGCCGGAATAAACACCACCATTGGAAATATTTGTCCATGTACCAGCACAACCACCGGTTATGCTTACCTGCCATTGATAAACTATTCCTGATCCGGAAGCTGTTACACTGAAAGTAGCATTACCATTAGTACAAATCGTTGCATTTGGTGGTTGTGCTGATATAGCTGGCAATGTACTTACTGTCAGAATAACTGCACCGGAAACAGCTGGCGTAGTACAGGTTGCATTAGATAACTGGCAACGATACCTGTTATTATTCAAAGAAAACATAGTTCCGGTTATTGTAAGTGTTGCAGTGGCTGCTCCTGAATAAACACCTGCATTGGATACGTTAGTATAAGTGACACCTCCATCAGTACTTACCTGCCATTGATAAATAACACCGGCCCCGCTTCCTGCCACAGTAAAGCTGGTGTTGCTGCCTTCACAGAGGGTTTGACTGGTTGGTTGAGTAGTTATTGATACCGGAACAACAATTGTAAGCAAAGCACAGTTGGATGTAACAGACGAAGTACAGGTACCCGTTATAACACAACGATAGCCCGTATTATTCTGAACTGCATTGATACCGGTTACTACTAAGCTGGAAGAAGTGGCAGTAGGAATATCTGTCCATGGGCCGGTACATCCATTGGCACTTATTTGCCATTGATAGGTTATTCCTGTTCCCGTAGCCGTTACACTGAATGTATTATTAGAACCTGCACACAATGTAGCATTGGAAGGTTGGGCAGTAATTGCTGGTAATGTATTTACA
>JANNCC010000191.1:0-1840 GCA_031386125.1 Chitinophagaceae bacterium | reverse complement strand
CTTAAAGGCAGCAATTTCATGATAATCGGCCGGCTGGAATTGTTGAATGATAAAGCAAAAAATATGATTGCATTTTTAAAAAAAGAATACCACCTGAAATAACATAATTATGATGAAGTATTGTTTATTTCTCTTTTTCATTCCGCTGTTTTCTTTAGCCCAACCTGTCCCGTCCTTACGGGAGGAAAAGCAGTTTGATAGTCTTTTTGATGCACAGAAATTTTTTAGCGGAGTTGTATTAATAGCTGAACCCGGTAAACCCATTTATCACAAAGCATTTGGCTACCGGGAATTTGCCAATCAATCGCTATTACAAACATCTGACATTTTTGAAATGGCATCTGTCTCCAAGCAGTTTACTGCCATGATAATTATGATGCTGAAAGAAAAAGGGAAACTAAGCTATGATGATTTAGCAGAAAAATATCTTGACATCCCTTATAAAGGAATTACCATCCGTCATCTCCTCACCCATACCAGCGGCCTGCCCGATTACCAGGATGTCATGGACAAGAGTTGGGATAAAACCAAAGTAGCAGGCAATGCCGATTGCATTGCCTACCTGAATAAATATGCACCGCCTAAAAATGCGGAGCCCGGAATAAAATATGAATACAGCAATACCGGCTATTTGCTATTAGCAAGTGTAGCAGAAAAAGCAAGTGGTAAAGATTTTATAGAACTGTGCCGCAACTGGATCTTCCGTCCATTAAAAATGAAAAGCACCAATATCCGGACTCTGGAAGAAAAGAAAGCTACCAGCAACTTTGCCATCGGGCATCTTTTAATAAAAGAAAGAAACCAACCTGCCTTGCCGGCAGGCAGGTATGTTCGTGCCGATTCATTTCCTTCTTCTGATTATACTATCTGGTTGGGCAACCGCAAAGGGCCAGGCCGCATCAGTTCCACAGCAACTGATTTACTGAAATGGGATAAAGCATTATACAGCAACAAGCTTGTGCAACTGGCGACTTTACAAGAAGCTTTCTCTCCCATGAAATTAAATGACGGCAGTTTTTCCAACTATGGTTTTGGCTGGATGCTGAGAACTGATCCAACATTGGGAAAAATTGTGATGCATACCGGCGATAATCCCGGATATAAGACACAAATCATAAGGTACATTGATCAAAAGAAAACAATCATTTTATTGAATAATAATGCTCACACTAACTTCAGCATTATTATCAAGCAACTTGAAGCATTAATAAAATAATTATTGTTTCGGAACTTCCCTTATATGATATTCCTGTATGAGTGGCGGGTTCTCTGGTGAAAGTGTAAAATAAATTTCAATATTTATTTTCTCTCCTTCAATAATAAATGAACCCCGTAATTGGTTTTCAGGCTTTACAGCTTTTACTGAAATAATTTTCCCCGCTTTTGCATACAGTTCTCTGGCATATTTTTTCAACGTATCAATCGGGTAATCAGGAAAGAAGTTTTCAGCAAATATTCCGCTTTGCTCAGCATTGCTCCATTCGGGCAAAATTTTCATCAGATCATTTTTTCTTTGCTCTAAAATTTTTGATGGGGGTAATTGCATCGGCTGTAATCCTGCAATCTTGATTATAGTATCCAGTATTTTTAAATTCACATACCCCATGGGCGCATAAGTACGGTTGGAAAATGAAACAATACCGATTCCATAATCAGGCATCATGCGCCACTGGCTGCCAAAACCCGGCAATCCACCACTGTGCGCAATATAAGTCCTGCCTTCACAATCTTTCATCCATCCCAATCCATAACAATAAGCAGTAGTAACAGCACAGGTTCTTCCATCAGGATATTTATAGTTAGGATTAAATCCATTCCATCTCCACGGATGGTGCATTTC
>JANNCC010000157.1:0-5807 GCA_031386125.1 Chitinophagaceae bacterium | reverse complement strand
TTTGTCATAGCTTTTTCCTGATTCAAGGTACCAGGAAGTTTGTGTATGCAGCAAATCGCCGTTCTCATTTTTCCGGTGTCCGGCTCAGGGATATTGATGCCAGCCATAGCCGGGTGACAGTTCTTTTCAAATGGTTTTCGCAGAACCCTTTTAAGTCCACTTATTTTGCCTGCCTTGCAATGGCAGCAGAAATGAGTACTGGTGTACTCGGATTGATGCAACTGCACAAACGTAAACCGACAGTGTCTATGCTGGTAGTAAAACTGGAAGCTGAATATTTTAAAAAAGCTGTTGGCCGCACCAGTTTTATCTGTGAAGATGGAGAATTGATACAAAGAATGGTTGACGAATCAATAGCCACCGGCGAAGCAAGAAGTGTAAAAGCAAAATCAGTTGGAAAGAATAAAGACGGGGAAGTAGTGGCTGAATTTTACATTACATGGTCATTTAAAGCAAAATCAACAAAATGAAAATTGCATTTCACGGCGCAGCCAGAACAGTTACCGGTTCAAAACATTTGCTGACATTAATGAATGGGAAAAAGATTTTATTGGACTGTGGTATGTTCCAAGGTTTGGGTTTAGAGACGGATACATTAAACAGGGATTTTGGGTTTGTTGCTAAAGAAGTGGATGTGATGATCCTTTCGCATGCACATATTGACCATAGCGGTTTAATTCCCCGTTTAACATCAGAAGGATTCGGAGGGAAAATATTTTGTACACCTGCTACCAAAGATTTAACTACTGTATTACTGAAAGACTCGGCAGAAATACAGGAGGATGATGTAAAATATAAGAATAAACGCCGTGCTGCCGAAGGCTTGCCTTATCTGCGGCCATTATATACAATTGAAGATACAAAGAAAGCTGTTGACCATCTGGAAGAAAGAAGTTATGGTGAATGGTTTGATGTAATTGACGGGGTGCAGGCCATGTACACCGATGCAGGTCATATTATCGGTAGTGCCTGTGTGCATGTAAAAGTGAAAGAGGACGGAAAGGAAACCCGTTTAACATTCAGTGGTGATGTAGGCCGCTACCGGGATGCGATATTAAAATCCCCGGAAACATTTCCCCAGGCCGATTATATTTTATTGGAATCAACCTATGGCAACAGTCTGCATGATAATAATGTGACCACACCGGATATGCTGCTGCGCTGGATAGAAAAAGCCTGCTTGCAAAAGAAAGGAAAGCTTATTATGCCTGCATTTAGTGTGGGTCGAACACAAGAGTTATTATTTGCCCTTAATCAATTAGAAGTAGAGAATCGTTTGCCCGATCTGGATTATTATGTGGACAGCCCGTTAAGCATCGAAGCAACGATGATTGTTAAAAAATATCCTCAGTATTTCAATAAGACGATTCAAAAGCTGATGCAATCGGACAATGACCCGTTTGCTTTTAAAGGTCTGCGATATGTGCAAACAGTAGATCAATCCAAACAACTCAATTTTCAAAATGGGCCGATGGTCATCATTTCTGCCAGTGGCATGGCCGATGCAGGCAGGGTAAAGCACCATATCAGTAATAATATTGAGAACAGCCGCAACACCATTTTATTGACGGGTTATTGCGAACCCCGTTCACTCGGAGGCCGCTTAATGTCTGGCGAAAAAGAAGTTGGCATTTATGGTGTAAAGCATGAAGTAAATGCTGAGATAGGGGCCATCCGCAGTATGAGTGCCCATGGCGATTATGAAGATCTTTCTCAATGGCTTGCCTGTCAGGATATGAAACAGGTGAGGAAATTATTCCTCGTTCATGGTGAATATGATGTACAAAAGGACTTTCAGCAATGGCTTATCAAAAAAGGATTTGCTGATGTACAAATTCCGGAACAACACTACGAGATTGGTTTAACCTGATTCTGACAATTATAAGACACGGCAGCAAGACTTTCACATCTCTTTAGTAATCCCCGCACAGTATTTGACGTTTATAGTATGGTATAAATTTTATCACACTTAAATCGTCATACATTATGAAGAAGAACCTGAAATTGTGGAGTGTGTATTCAACCTTCGTCTTCTTGCTGGCAAGTTGTGCCTCCACAGCACATATAGAAAAAGACGACAATGCTGATTTCAGCCGTTACAAATCCTTTGCCTGGATAGATAAAGATGGCGAAGGGAAAAACGATGCAAATAAAAAGAATGACCTGACCGAACAACGTATCCGGGATGCTGTAAACAAAGAGCTGGAAAAAACCGGGTGGAAGGAAGTAAAAAACAGACCGGATGTATTGCTTAGTTATGATGTGCTGGTAGAAAGGGGAACAAAAGAAAGCACTAACCCTATTTACACAAGACCAACTTCAAGATTAGTGTATAATCCCTACACCCGCCGCTACACCACTATTTATTATCCTTCGCAATTTGCGGGATATGAACGGGATGAACGGACAATCCGGGAAGGCACAGTTACCATTTCCATGATTGACACAAAAACGGATAAAACGGTTTGGCAGGGCTGGACAACTGATGAAGTAAACAGCAGAAACCTGACAACAAAAGAAATCCAGAACAGTGTGAAGTCAATTTTCAAAAAGTTTGATATAGCAAAGAACTAATTCTCAATAGGACGGTTCCGGACACATAGCCTCTCTGAAAAGGGAGGCTTTTTTGTTTAGAAAATAGGCTTAAAACCATTATTTTTGCCGCCCGATGCGGGGGTAGCTCAGCTGGTTAGAGCATCGGATTCATAACCCGAAGGTCGGCAGTTCAAGTCTGCTCTCCCGTACTAAAAAAGCTTCTTTAATGGAGCTTTTTTGCTTTTAAAAACAGAAATTTGGGTATGAGCCTGATACGTTTAGCCATTCCAAATGACGCTGCTGACATTCTTACTATTTATGCCCCTTATATCCAAAACACCTCTTTCACTTTTGAAACAGAAGTTCCTTCTCTTGAAGAATTTGGCGAACGGATAAAAACTTATCTTATCAACTGGCCCTGGTTAGTTTGCGAAATAGATGGAAAAATTGCTGGCTATGCTTATGCCACTAAACATAGGGAACGAACGGCTTATCAATGGAGTGTAGAAAGTTCTATTTATATACATGATGACTTTCAAAAAAAAGGCATTGGGAGAGCATTGTACACTTCGTTGTTTGAAATATTAAAGAAGCAGGGTTTTAATAATGTATATGCTGTTATTAATTTGCCAAACGAAAAAAGTGTGAGCTTTCATGAAAGTTGTGGCTTTAAATATTTTGCCACTTATGAAAAGGTGGGATACAAATCAGGTAAATGGAAAAACGTGGGCTGGTGGCGATTGATAATAAATGAATTTGGAGATAACCCCGCAGCCCCGATAATTTTTTCAGAATTGAAAAAAGAATTTTTATCAAAGATTTTTGAAAAATAAGTACATCGTTTAAAACTTATTTTTTTATACGAATCTGCATAGCATAATGATAAGTGTCCAGCGGTGTAAAATTTATTTTGGCAGGATCAACAAAATTTAAATAATTCAATATTTTTTCTTTGGTAAACCGCTGGCTCCAGAACCCTTCTTTTGTAGCGGTAAAAGAATCTTCTTTATCTGTAATAACCGACATTCCCATTTTTCGATACGACTCTTCCTGCTTCAATCTTGTTCCATCATTATCAAGATAACATGCACCAATTATAATTTCACCTCCTGTGTTTAATAATCCATAAGCATACTTAAATATGGCAGTAAATTTTTGATTGATTTTCAAATCGAAGCGGTTTTCTGAGCCATTGTAATGATCAAATGGAAAATCGTTAGGGTAAAAATTGCCGGCTGTGAACCAAGTGGTGATTATCATATCATATTGCTTTCCCCATTTATCCAGGTCAGTTGCTTCAAAGTAATGAGCGGAAACTTTATCACTGATTTTTAATCTTTCAATTTCTGTATTTGAAATTTCAACACAGGCCATGGCATTATCAGTTCCATCATAAAAATGCACTTTGTCCCAGATATCTTTAATGCCACATAAATGTTTAGGGATGCGGGCATTGCCAATGCCGATATCAAGTATGGTTACCGGCCGGTTATTCCGATTTGCAATTTCAGTTATCACTTTTTTCAGCTCAATAAACTCTGCCCATTGTGCCTGCAACAGGTATTCGCTGATGAAATTTAAATCGAAAGATGCCCTTGCTGTATTTTCGTTATCGTACATTGACATATTTCTCATTTTTTTTGTGCAACAATAACAAAAGTATCAAAAGCATACGAGGGCCGGTCTTCAATTTCTATTACCCTGAAATTACAAAGCTCAAGAAATAAACACAAATCATCCTTTGTAAAACAACGCACCGTGGAGTTGTCCTCAGCAATCTTTTTCAATCCCCTTTTTTCGTCTTCTTCAAAATAAGCGGAGTCCCAGTTAAATGTCCAGCTTTGATTTCCATTTACAGACCAATAGCTTTCCCGTTGAAATTTTCTTTCGTCAAATTCGGCTTTATGAATAATCTGTTTCCCGTTTTTAATACTAGGAATAAATTTAGCAGCATCAATATTATCAAAGCAAATAATCCCTTCGTTTTGCAGGTTTTTATTAATTGCATTGAAAGAATCCAGCACATCTTTATTTGTCATCAGGTAACTAATCGATCTTCCGGCGATAATGCAGGCTTGTTTTTTTTCGGGCAATTGAAAATCCCTCATATCTGCTTGTAAAAACGCTACTCCCGGGTTTTTCTTCACGGCAATATCAAGCATTGTTCTATTTAAATCAATCCCGGTGTATTCATATCTATTTGCAATAAACCGGGATGCCAGGCTTCCGGTGCCACAACCCAACTCAATAAGTGATTCAGCATTATACTTTTTTAATTTTTGGCTATAAAAAGCATATTCCTCATCATAGTTAATGAAGGTTTGATACATCATTTCATAGATGCCGGGATGGTTTGTATAAAGATTATTCATTGGAATAGAAAAAGGTGTGGCAAAATACCACACCTTTTTAATATTTATTGTATTAGTTAAAACTTAAATACAAGAGATGCTTGGAACATAGTGCCCAACTGGCTGAACTGTGAACCATTATAACCTAATATCCGGTAACGGCCGCTAAAAGCTAAAAAGCCTTCCAGCAATGATTTATCAGCTGCATTAGCTAATGTTGCTTTAGCCGCTGCATAATCAGGATCGCTTGCACTACCGGTTAATTCAAGATTCCACTTTGGTAATACATTCAACAGATTGTTAATCCCCAGGTTAAATGAAATTTTATCTGTAAAACTATAGCCAAGGTTTAAATCAGTAACAATAGCAGTTTTGAAAACCTGTTTGATATTATTCATAATTGATCCACCATTATCCAGATCCTGAAACTTGGTTGGTCCAAATAATGTATTATTTAAACTAACACCGAATTTTTTTATGCTGTAATCAAATCCAAGCACTGCTTTATATTTAGGACGGCCCTCCTCCAACAAAGAGATAATTTGTTTATTAAGGATTGAAGCTCCTGCTGATTTGATGGCAGCAGGATCATTAGGCGTACCTACAAGTTCATTCTTTGTTGTATAGTTACCAGCCAGATTAATACCCAGTTTACCAGTTCCTAAAGCGATGTTTTTATAATTAGCTACTACATCAATACCCGAGGTTTTTGTTTTAACACCATTAATAAAAAACTGCACACTGGCCAAATCGAAATTACCGGCCCCAACACTGGCTCCTTTAAGGATACGGCCTAATTCTGTTGTTGGGGTTGCAAGCAATTTATCATCTGAATTGATGGAAGAACTGTAAACAATTCTTTCTTTAATTGTAATGCTGTAATAATCTACAGTAACACTCAGGTTCTTTGTAGGAGTAAAT
>JANNCC010000072.1:0-4322 GCA_031386125.1 Chitinophagaceae bacterium | reverse complement strand
TTAGCTTTCTGTTCTTCGGTAATGCTGCCTTTTGCCACCTGCCGGTCAAGATTTTTTGTAATGGTGGAAACGGCCCTGTCCAATTGCGCCAGCGATACATCCACTATTGTTACTTTAAAACCTGCTTGTGCAAATACATGTGCAATACCATTGCCCATGGTGCCTGCGCCGATAACGGAGATGCCGCTGCTGATAGTCATAAAGAATAAATTTTCCTTATCCCCTAAAGGGGAGTTTTGTAAAACTCATTTAGGATAAGAGTGATTGATTGTTTGATAATCAAAAGTAAGCATTTCGGATTCTTCCCCCTCCCTGTCCAAAGGACTCCTTCAGAGGAGGGGCGAATTGGAGAAAAACTACAGCTGGTAACAAAATAAAAACAAATTCCTATCTGAAATATTGCAAACAAAAATGACACATAGACCTAAGTTCCCCCTTTAGGGGACAGGGGCGTTGTAGGGAGTTAATTCTTATTCTTAAAATCTCCCCGTTTCCATGACTCAATAAAACTGGCCCAGGCGGCAGGGTTAAAGATGTTCATCGGTGGGGTTTGTCCCTGGTAAGTGGCACGGGTAGCAATTTTATTGAACTGCACCCTTGTTGCTTCGCCGCCATCACCGGGAATGCTTCGCATCAGCACACGGCGTTTGGCGGCACTGGTATTTTGACGGGCAATTTCAATATCATCATCAGGTACTTTGGTGTTGGCAAAATCCCGGGCAAATTGTTCCTGCGTAGGCCTGGGGCGAATAATAGTGGCGGGTAAATAAACCGTGTCAATCACCATTAACTGAACAACGCTGTATTGATTGCCCTCTAATGTGCGGGGGATGGAAATTGTTTTAGGCTTGTAAGTAACATGGGAAAATTCCACCTGATCGCCTTTTAACACCACGATAGAGAAAACACCCTGTGCATTGGAAATGGTTCCCCGGTTCTGGCCTTTTACCATCACACTCACGGCAGGGATGCCCACCAGGCTATCAGCCGTCATAATGATACCATACAATTGCACCACAGAATCACGGGAGGTTTCAAACTGGGCTTTGGCAGTTTGCGAAAAAATAAGAAGTAGTAAGCCTGTATTAAGTAGAGTTTTCTTCACTGCGTCAAAAATAAAGACAAGTTGCTGATTTCGTAAAACAAATTGCCCTCTTCATTGGTTAACTTTGACGTTAATAAAGACTTTTAACAAATACTTGGAAAATGACGAAGGAAAAAATACTGGAAGCGTTAAGTAATGTGCAGGAACCTGACTTGGGAAAGGATTTGGTGACTTTGAACATGGTGAAAGATGTTGCTATTAATGGTAATGATGTGTCGTTTACTATCGTACTCACAACACCTGCCTGCCCCATGAAAGATCTGATGGCTAATGCGAGTACCAATGCCATCAAACTATTGGTGAATAAAGAGGCGAACGTAAAAGTTAACTTTACTTCTAACACTACTACCAAAAGAACAGATGCCGGTACCATATTACCAAAAGTGAAAAATATTATTGCTGTGGTAAGTGGTAAAGGTGGTGTAGGAAAGTCAACTGTGGCAGCAAATTTAGCATTGGCCTTATCACAAGGCGGGGCCAAAGTAGGATTGATGGATGCAGATATTTATGGACCAAGTGTACCCATCATGTTTGGTGTGCGGGGAGAAAGGCCATTGATGATGGATATAGAAGGTAAAGGGATGATTGCCCCATTAGAACGTTATGGCATAAAACTGATAAGCATTGGATTATTAGTGGATGAAAAAAATGCAGTAGTGTGGAGAGGCCCGATGGCGAGTAGTGCTATTAAACAATTTGTAACCGATGTATATTGGGGTGAACTGGATTATCTTGTGGTGGATATGCCGCCGGGAACCGGGGACATACATTTAACATTGATGCAAACAGTGCCGGTAACCGGTGCAGTGATTGTAACAACACCACAAGATGTGGCACTGGCTGATGCCCGGAAAGGTATTGCGATGTTTGGACAGGCACAACTGAATGTACCGGTGATTGGGTTGGTAGAAAACATGAGTTATTTTACTCCGGCTGAGCTGCCGGATAATAAATATTACATTTTTGGAAAAGATGGTGGTAAGAGATTGGCTGATGAATATGATTTGCCGTTTCTCGGTCAGATACCATTAGTGCAAAGCATCCGTGAAGGTGGCGATACAGGCGTGCCGGTAATGATGGGCGATGATGCCATTACTAAAAAAGCATTTGAAGGCTTTGCTGCTGTGGTGGTAAGAAGTATTGCCATGCGAAACGCAAATATGACTGCTGAAAAAATTTCTGAAACAGTTTAATAATAGCCTATATCACCATGTACGATTTGCCGCATCACAAAGAAAAGAATCATGAAGAAATAATTCAGTTCATGAAAACTCACCCCTTTGTTTTTATCACAGGATCGGACGAAGCTAATAGACCGGTAGCCACACAAATCCCTGTATTTATGGACGAAAAAGATGGGAGATATTTTCTTACAGGCCACATAATGCGAAACACAGACCATCATAAAGCATTTGCACAAAATAAAAATGTGCTGGCTTTATTTACAGGCCCGCATACATATGTAAGTGCTACATGGTACACAAAGCCGGTGGGAAGTACCTGGAACTATATGACTGTGCATGCAAATGGAACTATACGGTTTGGAGATAGAGATGAATTAATATCTATTCTTAAGCGTCTTACCCTTCATTATGAAAATGGTGATACTGCATCAACAACTGTATTTGATAATTTACCTGCTGAATACACGGAAAGAATGATGAAAGCAATTGTCCCCTTTGAAATTGAGATCAATGACTTACAACATGTTTTTAAGTTAAGCCAGGACCGGGACGAGAAAAGTTATGACAATATTATTAACAAACTGAAACAGCAGGGTGGTGATGCAGAAAAAATTGCTACAATAATGGAAGAAAGAAAAGCTAAAGTGTTTCCCTTATGAATAACTATTTTTTAATAAGCCTGATGGCATTTACTTTTTCATGTTCAAACACTAAGAAGATGAAGGAAGCCTTACCTGATGCTGCTAATGAAACCTATGTACAAGGTGAGTTTGATAAACAAGGTCACCGTGGCTGCCGGGGTTTATTTCCGGAGAATACAATACCAGCCATGATTAATGCAATTGGCATGGGAGTAACTACATTAGAAATGGATGTGGTAATAACGAAAGACAAGAAAGTTATCTTATCGCATGAGCAATGGTTTGGCCAGGAAATTACTACCAAGCCCGACGGAACATACATGGGAAATAGGGAGGAACGTAAGTATAACATCTACTGGATGACCTATGAGCAAACGAAGGTTTTTGATGTGGGGATGAAACCACATCCACGGTTTCCCAGGCAGCAAAAAATGAAAGTGACAAAACCACTGCTGTCAGATGTGATTGACAGTGTGAACAAGGATATGATGACAAGGAGAAGGCCGTTTCCGTATTACAACATAGAAACAAAAAGCAATCCTGAGTTTGATGGAGTCTTTCAGCCAAAGCCGGAAGAGTTTGTGGAATTGCTGATGGCAGTAATAAAAGAAAAGGGAGTTGAAGAACAGGTAATCATCCAGTCATTTGATTTCAGGACGCTGCAATACCTGCATAAACATTATCCGGCTATTAAAACTGCAATGCTGATTGAAGACTTTGATAAAAGAAGTTTAGATGAACAGGTAAAAACATTGGGTTTTACTCCTACCATTTACAGTCCGGCTTATCAATTAGTGAATGCGGGACTACTGGTAAAATGCCATACACAAAACATAAAAGTAATTCCGTGGACGGTAAATGATAAAGCGAAGATTGAAGAGTTAAAGAAAATGGGAGTGGACGGAATTATTACCGACTACCCGGATTTGTTTAATTGATAATTGTATCAGAACTCCGGAAGGTTCTTTTCGTTTAGTCCCAGCCAATCAAGTGCATTTTTATACAACAGTTTTCTTGTTGTCTTTTTCCCCAAATCCATTTTTTCAATCATCCTTCCCGGCTTATGTTCTCCCAATGGAAAAGGATAATCGCTGCCGAGGCAAATAGTGTCTTCACCCATTACCTCCATCAGGTAAGTAAAAGCTTTTTTATCATGCACCAAACTATCAATCCAGAATTTTCCAATATAGTCTCTTGGGTTAATGGGATTGTCAATAGCTACTAAATCAGGACGTACTTTAAATCCATGTTCGATACGGCCAACAGTAAGTGGAAAAGAACCGCCGCCATGAGCAAATGCCACTCTTAACTTCGGAAATTTTTCAAAGACACCACTAAATATCATCGAGCAAATAGCCCTGCTTGTTTCCGCAGGCATACCCACCAGCCAGG
>JANNCC010000037.1:0-2230 GCA_031386125.1 Chitinophagaceae bacterium | reverse complement strand
CAGAAGAAATTATTAAGCTGACAGGGTCAAAACAAAAAATTATTTATAAACCATTACCAGCCGATGATCCAAAGCAACGGCAGCCAGATATTACCAGGGCAAAGCAATTGCTAAATTGGCTGCCCAACGTATCAAGGGCTGAAGGCTTGAAGATCACTTATGAATATTTTAAATCTTTGCCTGAAGAAGAAATCCGCAAAGACCATCTCGCTTTTGTTAAAAAATAAGTAAAATATATTTTCTTCCGAAAAACTTATTGCTAAAATAAAGTTGCCGATTTTATGGCATGCTTTTCCCTTTCTCATCATTATTAAATCTCTATAGTTGCTTAAAAAGTGTTACATTATTTTATCTGGGATAGTTTTTTTGTGTTGCCAGCAATTAACGGCACAAAACAAGCTGGATATTTTTGCCGATACTCAGAGTAATGATAGCCTGAAGAAACTGGTTAACGTATTCATTGAGGAGTTGAAAAAATCTACTCCCGGTGATTATACTATTAAACCTGCATCTGGTTATAATGGGAAGGGTATTTATATCGGAAATACAAATGCAGGCACTCAACTTGTTAAAGCAACATCTAAACTACTGCAAGCAAACATCGAAACATATTCTATAAATGCCGATCAGCAAACCGTACAGATTCTTGGCAAATGCAATATGGCAGTATGTAACGGGCTTTTTTCTTATCTGTATCTGTTGGGTTATCGTTATTATTTCCCCAACAAAGACTGGCATTTTGTGCCGGCCGGTCCGATCCTTTTTCAAAAGTTGAATATTCTTTCTGCACCCGCATTTTATCACCGTCGTATCTGGTATGGCTATGGTACCGGCTCAAAAATTGCCGATGACGATTATAATTTTTGGGTGATGGCGAATCGGCTCGGCGGTTCTTTGAATGCCTCATTTGGACATGCATATGAAGATATTTGTTTTCGTAACCTCGATATGATTGCAAAACATCCTGAATGGTTTTATCCGCCGCTTCCGGCAGGTAAATTACCATATGATGTTAAGTTTGATATGACGAAGGAAGACCTCATTCAATTTATTATTCAGGATGTGGAAAAGAGAATTGAAACGTCATTAAAAAACGGGACCAATGATTATAAAATGATTTCCCTGGCGCCATCTGATGGTTTAGGCACCTGCAATACACCGGCCTGTCAGCAGCTCGGCACCATTACCGACAGGGTGTATTATCTTATCAATCGGGTTGCCAAAGCCATTCAAAAAAAATATCCATCCACCATGATTGGTGGCATGGCTTACGGCGAATATATGCCGCCACCCACTAAGAAAGTTGAACCCAATGTTTTTGTCGCCATCACTACTGCATTTAACAATTCAAAATATTCTACAGAACAATTGGCGGATGAATGGAGAAAGAAAGGTGCTACTGTTGGCATTTATGATTATTTCAGTTGGTACGCCTGGGATTTTGATATTCCCGGTCAAAGTCTGGCATCAAAGACATCCGATCTTGTAAAAAGTATAAAAAAATATTATAACAAAGAAGTAAAATCGTATGAGGCAGAATCTTCTATAGGCTGGGTAAGTAAAGGATTGGGCTATTACCTTGCATCACAGTATATGTGGGATATTAAGTCAGATGGCGAATCAATAAAAAAAGAATTCTTCAGGCTCTGTTTTAATAAAGCTGCTTTGCCTATGCAAAGATTATGGCAGGAGTGGGAAAATTATTCCTTTACAGCAATCAGGGAAAGTGATTTTGCCCGATGGATTGATTATACGCTGGAGGCGGAGAAACTGGAACAGAATGCATCTGTTAGAAAAAGATTGTTTCAGGTAAAGTCTTATCTGCATTTCATGTTTCTATATCGGAATTATCAAAATACTAAAACAGAAAGCTCTTTATTGGCCTTACTAAATTTTGGTTATCGTAAACTTGATGATGGTTCTGTTGCCGGCTTCCCTGCCTTTTTTGAATTAGGTCACCGCTCTGGGTTTGATAAAATGGGATATGTGGATGATGCAAAATGGAAAGCAAATAATACTCCTGTTACTTTGGATGAGATCAATCGACTTATGAATGAGGACAGAAAAACATTAAAAATAGCAGAACCGGTAAAAGAATTTACTGCAACACAAAAATTCACTACCATTCCAGATCTTGGACGATATAATAAAGTTATTGCAGATAGCAGCCAGATGGATAATGCCTGGTGGTTTACCAATGAATGGGTGATTGAAATAAAAAACAAAGGAG